>DASVHW010000283.1 GCA_036382395.1 Candidatus Binatia bacterium
CTCGCCCTCACGGGCTGGGTGCGCAACACCTCCGATGGTAAAGTCGAACTCGTGGCCGAGGGCCCGAAAGAGGGGCTGCAGCGTCTGGCGACATGGTGCCACGTTGGTCCACGCGGTGCCCAAGTGACCGACGTCGAAGAGAAATGGCCGCCGTACACCGGCGAGTTCGACGTCTTTGGCCTACGTCACTGAGAAAGCACCAAGAATCGGAAGCCGCGTCTCACCCTTCTGGCTGATCCTGGCGACCGGGCTGTCCTACGGAACCATAGCCTGTCCTCGCTCGCGCTGCTCGACCGGGTGTCCCGGCCGTGATACGGATAGTTCATGACTGGGAAGCGCCGCGGGTCAGGTTATCTCTACATCGCGAGACGAACCCGCTAGGTACGCTGGCGCGCATCGCGAAGCCGCAGACAGCGGCACCCTTCAAGGCTGGGGACTGAAAGTGTGCTTCGGCACACCACCGCCGACCCCTACTGCCACGATACCACCGAACTGTCATGATTATTCTTCTAATGATGTTCCCCAATCGATTCCCGATCTCGGGTCGATCCGGGTGACCGCCGGTGGCAAGACCGACCGCATCACCTACACGTCCGGCGGGGCGACCATCGATGTGGGCGACAACGATTCCAACGACGAGTCGTACGACAGCTGTCTTGACTCACAATTGTTCGCGTGCCCGGCAGGGTAACAGGAGGATTCCAGATCTTCAGTGATGCCCAAGGTCTATGCCGGCTTGATACACCTCGCGTCGCGACACTCCCCGCTCGCGGGCTAGGACACGTGCGACGTCTTTCAAGCTCATGCCTTCGCCGCGCAAGCGCGCGATCGCAGTGGCCAGATCCTCAGCCGGTACCGGCGCCGCGGCGGCTTCACCGCCGGCAATCAGCAGCGTCACCTCTCCTTGCAGCGTCCGCTCCCCCAAGCGCCGGTTCAGCTGCGCCAGGAGGTCGCCTGCGGTGCCGCGTAGAATCTCCTCGAACATCTTCGTGAGTTCGCGCGCGACCACGATCTGCCGCGGGCCGAGGACGTCATGCAGATCGCGCAGACAGGCCGGCAGGCGCCGTGCCGCCTCGTACACCACTACGGTCCGGGGCTCGTGCGCCAGAGCGGTAAAGAACTTGCGGCGTGCGCTCTGGCGCGCGGGCACGAAGCCCTCGAAGGCGAAGCGGTCGGTGGGCAGCCCCGCTACGCTCAACGCCGCGGCCACTGCTGAGGCGCCGGGAACTGCTTCGATGCGCAGGCCCGCAGCAATCGCCGCCTGCACCAAGTGATACCCTGGGTCAGCGATACCCGGGGTACCGGCATCGGAAATCAAGGCGATGCTCTTGCCCCGCCTCAGTTCCTCCACCAAGCGCGGAGCCTTCTGCCGCTCGCTCCAGTCGTGATAGCTGGTGAGGGGTGTGCTGATACCATAATGCATCAGCAGCTTGCGGCTGTGACGCGTATCCTCCGCCGCAATCAGATTCACCTCTCTCAGGACCCGCAGGGCCCGCATCGTAATGTCTTCCAGATTGCCCAGCGGCGTCGCCACAACGTAGAGCGTGCCCGGAGTTAGCATGGTTTTGAATGTCGCCAGCTTCAGATTCTCAGGACCCAGAACTCAGCACCGAGGACTTCACTTACCGGCCCCAATCGCGAGCGTAGCGAAAATCCCGGTCGATGGTCCGGTTCGAGACTTTGGCGATAACGGGCAAGCGCCGCTTGAACTGCGAGTGCTGCACCATATCGCTCACCCGCCGTACGAACGATTCAGCGAAGCCCGCGGCGTACAACTCGCCCCGTGAGTAGCGTAGGTCGACCATCATGTAGAGGAGCTGGTCCACCTCGTGGTAGCCGAAACCCAACTCCGCCTCATCCGTCTGCCCAGCCCAGAGATCGGCCGACGGCTGTTTGCGGATGATGTCTTCGGGAACGCCGATCTCCTGGGCCAAGGCCCACACTTGCGTCTTGTACAAATCACCGAGCGGGTTCACGGCCGACGCCATATCACCGTACAGGGTGCCATACCCCAACAAGAGCTCGGTCTTATTACTGGTGCCGAGCACTAGTCCTTTCCAGCGCGCCGAGTGATCATACAGGATAGTCATCCGCTCGCGCGCCATCTTGTTGCCTCGCCGCAGCGCGTCAGCATCCGGGAAACGCTCGAAATAGACGTCGATTTGTGGGGTAATGTCCACCTGCAAGGATGCCATTCCGGTGCAAGCAATGACCTGGTCGGCGTGCAGCAGGCTCTCTTCACTCGACGTGCGGTACGGCATCTTGATCGCCAGGACATTGGCGGCTCCAAGCGCTTCCGCGGCCAGCATGGCGCTGACGCTGGAATCGACACCTCCGGAAAGGCCGACAACAACGCGATCAGTGCCCGCCTTCCGGACCTCGTTGCCAATGAACTTCGTCAGGATGCAGCGCAGCAGGGGCGGGTTTGTAGGAATGGCTGGGCGCACCAGCCGTGGACCCTCTGCAGCAGGCTTTTCGGAAACGGCCATCACGGTCGCTGCTCCCTAGCGCTTGCGGGCCGGGCGTGACACGCGCCGTGTCCGCAACGCTGGGCGCTCCTCGCTTGGGGCCACGGCAAGAGGTCCCGCGCTTTCGGATGATGTCACTCCCATTCGGCCGCGAATACGAGCTAGCTCGTTGATCGTGAGGTCGATGTTCTCGTCACGCAGCAGCGGAGAAATCACTCGTTGCCGCCGAGCGCTCTTGAGGTTGATCTCTCCGACGATCAGGTCCTCCTCGTAGTACCGGCCCTTGCTCAGCCGCACGCCGGTCGGGTCGATAATCTCCGAGCCACCCCAGAAACCGATGCCGTCCTCGAAGCCGACGCGGTTCGCGTACACCAGGAAAAGCGCGAACGTTTGCGCATACGTGGCGTTGATCAGCTCCCAGTAGCGGGCATTGTCGTCCTGTTCGTGCTGATCGCTGATACCGCGCAACGGACTCGCGGACGGGCAGAAGACGACTAGCGCCCCATCCAAAGCCGCAATGCAGAGCGTCGACGGATGCCACATGTCCTCGCAAATCAGCATGGCGCACCGCCCAAACCTCGAATCAAAGCTGCGGATGCGATCGCCACGCGCCAAATACCGCCCCTCGTCAAAGAGCCCGTAGGTTGGGAGGTACGCCTTGCGATGCACGTGCACGATCTTGCCGTCTTCGAAATAGACGGCGCTATTGTAAAACCGATAATCGCTCGTTTCCTCCACCAGGCCGGCGATGAGGCCACCCTTGCGGCTCAACTCGGCAAGTCGCTTCACCTCTGGGGCGTCGAGCTGCAGGGCCACCGTGGAAACCATGTCTTTCAGAAAGTATCCGGTGAGCGAAAGTTCGGGAAAGACGACCAGATCAGCGCCGAGGCCCCGTGCCGCCTTCGCACGCTCTTCGTACAGGACGAGATTCGCCTCGAGGTCACCCAAGCGTGGATTGATCTGCGCCACCGCAACGGTGAATTGGGTCGTGGCCATTACCGCGAGTATTCATAACCCCGGGGGCAAAGACAAGGCAGCCAGCATGCAGGGAGGTTGCCTACGGACGCTTTGAGCGCGCTGTCGATCTGCCCGAGGGCGTGGACACGGACACCATCAAGGCCACCTACCATGATGGCGCCTTGGAGGTTACGATGAAGGCGCCGAAGGAAATGGTGGCCAAGAAGGTGCCCATCACGGTGCACTGAGCTCCAGCGCCATTCGACTGTCGCCCGGGGTCCCCCCTGGCGACGGTCGTTAGCGATGCTTGGTTTGATCGCTTCATTGTGCTTTCATAATAAGCAAATGGCACATATCACTTCTAACTTCTTTGGGTGCGGGGTGGTCGGGCGGTGGCAGCTGTCGATCTCTTGGCGCACTCCTTCCTAAGACCCTGATGAGTTCGAGAGCGCGCTGGCTCGGGCTGGCCGCGTTGCTAACTGCGCTGACAGGTAGCGCGTGGGCGCGCGAGTGGACCGAGGAACTGTTTAACGAAAAGGTCAGCCTCGCGCGTCCGTTTGTGGCGGTCGCAAGCCGGGATCCCGACCGCGCGCACACCATTATCGGCTCAACCCGGTTCTACCAGGTCCAGGAGAACGATACGTTCCTGGACGTGGCTCGCTACTACGACCTCGGATACAACGAGATCAGCGAGGCCAACCCCGGCGTCGACCCGTGGATCCCCAAGCCTGGGCAAATCATCCAATTGCCCACCGCGTGGATTCTCCCCGACGTGGAATACAAGGGTCTTGCCGTCAACATCCCTGAAATGCGCCTTTACCACTTCCGACCCGGGGCGGAAGGCACCGTCATCGTCACGACTTTTCCGGTCGGTCTCGGGCGTGATGACTGGCGCACGCCGCAGGGCACGTTCCACATTCGCGGCAAAACTGTCAATCCAACTTGGGTCCTGCCCGAATCCATAAAAGCTGAACACCGACGAGACGGGAAGCCTGCCCCAGACTTCATTGCCGGCGGTGCGTCCGATAATCCTCTCGGCAAGTACCGACTTGAACTGACCCTGCCGCTGTACGGCATCCACGGAACCGATATCCCGTGGGGCGTCGGCATGCAGGTGAGTCATGGATGTATTCGACTGTACCCCGAGGACATCGAGCGGCTGTTTCCGGTGGTGCCGGTCGGCACGCCTGGCGAATTCGTCTACCAGCCGGTGAAGGTGGGCACCCGCGACGGGCATGTCTACGTCGAAGTGCACCGGGACATCTACGAGCTGACCCCTGGACCATACCGGGAGGCGGCACGCTTGATCGACAAGTTTGGTCTGCGTCCCCGTGTCGACTTCGAGCGCGTGAAGCGCGCCGTCCTTGAGCAGTCCGGCGTCCCCATCGACGTCACCCTGGAAGCCGGGGCTGACAACCTCCAGGACGAGATCCTGACCTCTCCGGGCCAGCGCCGGCCAACCGGTACCCAATCGGCGGAGCCCGCCGACGCATGGCGCCACGAAGAGCCTTCCACGCGAGCACCTGAATTCAGGCGCTGACCACTGCCTAACGGTTCGGCTTACCCTCCCCAGGAGTTGCCCACACAGAAGCAGATGGAGGCCGCGGTGGGATCGCCGCGGCGCATGATCTCGCAATCGGCCTGGCCGCGAAACACCTGCCCGCGCGCATCGCTCACCATGAGAATGCGGCGGCTGACCGGGATCATCTGCGGAGGCGGATAGTTGAAGTATCCCCACACAGTGCACGGGATGACGCTGCTGAGGCGTTGCCGAACGGCCGCGTTCTCCTCGGCCAAGGCTTGGTTGTCATCGCTCAGCTGGCCGAGACGTTTCTCCAACTCGGCGCCGCGCTCCATCTCTTCTTCCTGCGTTTTGTACAGCGCCTCCAATTGCTTGGCCAAGCGGTCGCTTTCATCCCGCAGAGCGGCGTTCTCTTCCCTCAGAAATTTCGTTCGTTCCTGCGCTTTGTCACGGGCGGTACGCGCCGCCTCCAAGGCACGGAGCAGGTCCTTGGCCTCCCAGCCCCGCTCTTTGTGGTCCGGGCCCGGACGGCGGTCTTGCACCACATGGATCTGAAACCGCCGCGTTGCCCGGATCCAGTTACCGTACCGGAGCGACCGCAATTCCAGGCCGTAGCCGCCCTCCCGGGGGAACTGATCGGCGGGAATCTCGAACGGCGACTCGTGAACGCCGAGATCGCGTTGCGCCTCGCCTGCGATTGAGAGCAGCACCCGCATCTGGGCGGGACCGTCCCAAGTCACTCGCACAGGCGGATCGACGACCGCCTGATCCGACGGTGACAGGATGACCGGCCGCACTTGATGCAGCAGGCTGGTGCGAAAGACGACGTCGCCGATGATGACGGCTGCAGCGCACAGCAAGACGGAGGCAAGGATTCGAATCATAATCACGCGTCGTGCCGGCGGCTCACTTTCGCGTTCGCCACTCGGCTGTCCAGCCAGGACACCGGGTGCAATTATAAGCAAAAAACCGCTGGAATTGATATCTGGCCTTGTGGGCAGCCCTTGCCGTGACCGTCACGCGCGCCGTCGGTGGGGAAGAATCCCGCTCTCTAGGAAGGAATCCCGATCCTTACCTTGCCCTGCTGCGCAAATTCTTGTACACGGTTTCATAACGTGGACACGAAATATAGATGATACTCGATTTCCTCCTCGGCATGTTCTCCAACGATCTCGCGATCGATTTGGGGACCGCAAATACGCTCATCTACGTCAAAGGCCAGGGCATCGTCTGTAATGAGCCCTCGGTCGTGGCGGTACAGAAAGATGCGCGTGGCGGGCGCCGCGTACTCGCCGTCGGGGCCGAGGCCAAGAAGATGCTCGGCCGGACGCCGGGGTCCATCGTCGCCATTCGGCCGCTCAAAGATGGCGTCATCGCGGATTTCGAGATCACCGAAGCCATGCTCCGCTACTTCATTCAGAAGATCCACAATCGCAAAGCCTTGGTCCGTCCACGCATCATCATCGGCGTGCCGTTCGGGATCACCGAAGTAGAGAAGCGGGCGGTGACCGAGTCGGCGCATTCGGCCGGCGCCCGGGAGGTGTACCTGGTGGAGGAGCCCATGGCCGCCGCCATCGGCGCCGGAATGCCGATCACGGAACCCACCGGCAACATGATCGTCGATATCGGCGGTGGCACCACCGAGGTTGCGGTCATTTCCCTCAAAGGCGTGGTATTTTCCAAGTCGGTACGGGTCGGCGGCGACAAGATGGACGAAGCCATCGTCCAGTACATCAAACGCAAGTACAACCTGCTGGTCGGCGAACGCACCGCCGAGCTGATCAAGATCACCATCGGGTCGGCCTATCCGGGCAACGAGATTCAGACCATGGAGATCAAGGGTCGTGATCTGGTGGCGGGCGTGCCCAAGACGGTCGAGGTCTCGGACGAGGAGATCCGCGATTCCCTGCTCGAGCCCATCAATCAGATTGTGGATGCCGTACGCATCGCGCTGGAGCGCACGCCGCCTGAGCTCGCCTCGGACATCGTCGACAAGGGGATCGTGCTGGCCGGGGGCGGCGCCTTGCTGCGCAATCTCGACGTGCTCCTGCGGGAAGAGACCGGCCTGCCGGTCGTACTCGCCGACGACCCGCTCACGGCCGTGGTCATGGGTGCGGGAAAGATCCTGGATGAGCTGGCGTTGCTGAAGGATGTCACCCTGTAGAGGCTTCTGGTTGAAGCGTTCAAGGAGCGTTGCAACCGTTTCACCGCCCCGAATCCAGAGGCCCTTTAACCCGTAAGCCGTCGCTGTTCATGCTGGAGTTCGTCCGGAGAAATCGCGTTATCCTCAGCTCCGGATCGCTATTGCTGATCTCGGTGCTCCTGTTGTCCGTTGGTGCTCGTACGCGCCGGCGCATGGATCCTGTTGCCGGCGTGGTGCTCGACGGGATGTGGCCACTGCAAAGAGCCACCACCAGCGCGATTGAGGTGGTCGTGGGAACATGGCGCACGTACTTCGATCTGGTTGGCGTCAAGCAGGAAAACGAACGCTTGCGCCGCCGCATTCTTGAGCTCGAGCAAGAGGCTGTCCGAGTCGCGGAGGTCGAACAGACCGACAAGCGGCTCCAGGAACTGCTCAGTTTGCGCTCGGCGCTCGAGGGCGACATACTGGTGGCCACCATCATCGGCCGCGACCCGTTGCCATGGTTCAGTACTTTGACGATCGATAAAGGGGAAGCCGACGGCGTGCACAAGAGCGCAGCGGTACTCTCGCCGTTCGGAGTGGTCGGGCAAACGATGGCGACCGGGGCCCATTCCGCACGCGTCTTGCTGCTCACCGACCACAACAGCGGCATCGATGCTGTCGTGCAGCGTAGTCGGGCACGCGGTATTGTCGAAGGTGCCCTGGATGGCGGCTGCGTCATGAAGTACCTTAAACGCGACGAGGACGTGGAAGTTGGGGATCGCATCGTCACATCAGGACTGGATGGCCTCTTCCCAAAAGGCATCATGATCGGCGAGGTCACCCGGGTCACGCGTGGAAATCGGGGTTTGCTGCAAGTGGCCGACATCAGGCCGAGCGTGCCGTTGGACCGCATCGAGGAGGTGCTGGTCACGCACGGCAGCGTCCAGTTGAAGGAAGCGGCTCCGTGATCTCAGTAACGCAGATTTCATCTCTTTCTCTCAACGTGTCCGTGCGGATACTGAAATGAGGGCTTAGTCCGTGCGGGCGGCTGTTCTGTTGACGACCATTGCGGTAGCGGCGCTCTTGCTGCAGACGACCCTCCTTCCGCTCCTCGCCGTCGGTCGGGCCACTCCGGACCTGCTGCTGATCATCTGCGTCTACCTGGGTCTGCACCAGCACTCCGTCGCCGGGGCCGTCGGCGCCTTTCTCCTTGGCTACTTACAGGACACGTTCTCGGGGAGTGTGGTCGGACTGAATGCCTTTGGGATGTGCTTGGTATTCACCTTGGTGTACCTCACGTCGCGGCGTTTGTGGGTCGACAACGCCATTTCGAAGATTGTTTTGGTATTTCTCGCTTCCGTGTTGAAAACCACGGCGGTGTTCGCGCTCATCGCGTTCTTCATGTCGGCCGGAAACTTGTGGCAGAGTGTCATCCAGTACCTGTTTCTTGAAGCGGCCCTTGCCGCCGTTTTCAGTCCTGCCGTGTTCGCCCTGCTGGCTCACAGCCAGCGGTTGGCTGTCGCCGAGGAAGAATAGGTGGTCCCGCTCAGCCAACGCGAGGTCCCCGCAGTCCTGCGCCAGCGCGTCATGATCGCGCTCGGAGTCGGACTCCTGTGCTTCTTGTTGCTCCTGGTCCGGCTGTGGGATCTGCAGATTCTCCATGGGGAGGAGATGCGGACGCTCTCGGAAAACAACCGCATCCGGCTACACCGCGTCCAAGCAACGCGCGGCACGGTGCTCGATCGTTTCGGCCGGGTCCTGATCGACAGCCGGCCCTCCTTTGATGCGGTCCTGGTACCGGAAGATGCCCACAACATGGGTTTGACGGTCGAGAACCTGGCTCAGTTCTTCCGCCAGAGCGCCGCCGAGGTGCACGCCCTGCTCGCCCCGACGACCGCCCGGCCGGCGTTCGAGGGCATCACGGTCAAGCGCGACTTGGACTGGGAAGATATGGTTGCGCTCGAGACCCACCAGCTCGACCTTCCCGGCGTCAGCCTTCAGATTACCTCGCGTCGCAGCTATCCCCTCAATGGAGAACTGGCACACTTGCTCGGGTACGTAGGCGAGGCCAGTCAGCAAGATATGGTGGTCGATCCGCGCAATCGCATGGGCGATCTCATCGGCAAGGTCGGGTTGGAGAAGCACCTGGAAAACTACCTGCGCGGCGTCGATGGTGGCCAGCAAGTGGAGGTGGACGCCGTCGGCCGCAAGCTGCGTGTGCTGCGGGAAGTCGAAGAGGTCCCGGGAAGTACGGTGAAGCTGACGATCGACCGCGATCTGCAGGACGCCGCCTGGCAAGCCATCGGCGATCATGATGGCAGCGTGGTCGCCTTGGACCCGAACACCGGGGAGATCTTGGCCCTCGTCAGCCGGCCCTCGTTCGATCCCAACGTCTTCGCGCGTGGCATACATCGCGGAGAATGGCGGGCGCTGCTCACCGACAAGCACCGCCCGCTCAACGACCGTGCCATCCAGGGGCAGTACCCTCCCGGTTCGACCTTCAAGATCATCGTGGCAACAGCCGCGCTCGAGGAAGGTGTCATCAACCCGTTCACCCGCATCCACTGCCCCGGTGGCCTGCAGTTCGGCAACCACTACTTCCGCTGTTGGAAAAAGGGGGGGCACGGCTCGATGAACGTGCACGACGCCCTCGTGCAATCTTGTGACGTGTTCTTCTACCAGGTGGCGCAGCGGCTCGGTATCGACACGATTGCTCGCTATGCTCGCGCCTATGGGCTGGGATTGCCAACGGGGATCGCATTGGAGCACGAAAAGGCGGGTACGATTCCCGACACCGCCTGGAAGCGGCGGCGCTTCGATCAACCCTGGTATGCCGGCGAGACATTGTCGGTAGCCATCGGGCAGGGATACGTCACCGCCACGCCATTGCAAATGGCCAACATGATCAGCATGGTTGCCGTCGGCAAACGCTTCCGCCCCAAGTACGTAAAGCAGATCGACACGCCGGACGGCGGTGTCGTCCAAACGGAAACACCTGAAACCATCGGCACCCTGAAGGTGCGTGCAACGACGCTCATGCAGGTGCGCGAGGGCCTGCGCGACGTCGTCAACGCACCGAATGGCACGGGCAAACTCGGACGCCTGAACGGCATCGTCGCCGCGGGCAAGACCGGAACGTCACAGGTAGTGAAGATGGGCAAGGAGCGGGTCAAGTCGGCACAGCTCCCCTGGCAAGAGCGCGACCACGCGTGGTTCGTCACCTACGCGCCGGTGGACACGCCGGAGATCGCGGTAGCCGTAGTGCTGGAACACGCCGAAGGTGGCGGCGGAGCCGTCGCCGCACCGATCGCCCGCCAGGTCATGCAAACCTACTTCGACCTGAAGAAGGGCCGTGAAGAGGCCAAGTATGCTCAAAATTGATCGCCGGCTGATCCTGCACTTCGACTGGCCTTTGCTGGCCTGCGCGCTCCTGGTGATTGGCTGCGGCCTGTTGACGGTGCTCAGTGCCACCCACATGCCCGGCCGCTTGATGAGCGGGCTCTTTACACGCCAGGTCATCTGGGCCGCCCTCGGCCTCATCGGTTTGCTCCTGGCCGTCAGCTTCGATTATCACTGGCTCGAACGCTACGCCTATTTCCTGTACGCGGTCGCCATGCTCCTTTTGCTCGCCACCGCACTCCTCGGGGCGTCGGGCGGTGGCGCACGCCGTTGGATCAATCTCGGACCGGCATCGCTGCAGCCTTCCGAGTTCGCCAAGCTGGCCTTGGTCGTCGCCCTGGCGCGGCATCTGCACCGACAGGTGGGCGACCCGTCCTTGCCACTGCGCAGCGTCGTCATTTCAGCCCTGTTGCTCGCGCCGCCGGCGTTGCTCATCCTCAAGCAGCCCGACCTCGGAACCGTCGTGGTGCTCGCGGTCACCGTGGCGACCCTTTTGCTGGTGGCCGGATTCCGCCTGCGTTGGGTACTGATTCTGGCCGCAGTGCTGGTACCCGCCGCGCCCTACGTCTGGAATCATCTGAAACCGTACCAGCAGCGGCGCGTTGTGAGCTTCATCAACCCGAACGCGGATCCACTCGGGGCAGGCTATCACATCATCCAGTCGAAGATCGCCATCGGTTCGGGCATGATCGAGGGCAAAGGGTATCTGCACGGCACCCAGAACCGACTCAACTTCCTGCCTGAACAGCATACCGACTTCATCTTCTCTGTGTTCGCCGAAGAGTGGGGATTCCTCGGTGGCTGCGTCCTCCTAGCCCTGTACTCGGCACTGCTGCTGCGCTGTTTCACTGTCGCCACGCGCGCGCGCGACGGCTTCGGGGTGCTGTTGGCGTTCGGCTTGACGGCGATGATCTTCAGTCAGGTGCTGGTCAACGTCGGCATGGCCACCGGCTCGTTACCGGTGGTGGGTATCACCCTGCCCTTCTTCAGCTACGGCGGCTCATCGCTACT
>DASVHW010000284.1 GCA_036382395.1 Candidatus Binatia bacterium
CCGCGTGCCGTTCGAGCTGCCGATGATGGAGCTCGACAACGCGTCGCGCGGCGCGGTGCTGGATCTTCCAACGGTGGTCAGTGCCGCGGAGAAAGCGGCGCACGCCGAAGACACCGCCATTTTCAACGGCTTCAAAGCCGGTGGCATCGAGGGCATCATTCCCAGCAGCCCGCATCCGGCGATTACCATCCCGGACGATGACGCGGACTATCCGTCCATCGTGGTGGACGCCGTCGAGACGCTGCGACGCGGCGGTATCAACGGGCCCTATGCGTTGGCGCTCGGGCCGGACTGCTACGCGGGATTGGCCCAGGCCGCCGAGGATGGCCACCCGATCCGCGAGCGCGTCGAGCACTTCCTTGACGGGCCGATGGTGTTGGCACCAAAAATCGACGGCGCAGTGTTGTTGTCTCACCGCGGCGGCGACTTTCAGCTCAGCGTCGGGCAGGATCTGTCCGTCGGATACGCGGGTCACGACAAGGACAAGGTCCACCTCTACCTGACCGAGTCGTTCGCCTTCCGCGTGCTGGAGCGCGCCGCGGCCGTGTACCTCAAGCCGAAGCGCGGCAAGAAGTGAGGGTCGTCAACTGTACGCGTTTGACCCCGTTGCTCGTCTGAATGCCACCTTCGGGTTGCTGAGGGATACGTGCCGCGAATGGTGGGCAGACAACGCGCTACGCCTGGGTGCGGCGCTTGCGTATTACGCGGCGTTCTCGCTGGCACCGCTGGTCATCGTGGCCATCGCGATCGCCGCCTTGGTGTTCGAGCAGCAGCAAGCCCATATGCAGATCGTCGCGGAGATCAGCAGGTTGATCGGCCGGGACGGCGCCGAGGCGATCTCCGGGATGATTCAGCGTGCGACCGCCCCGGCCACCGGCATGGCGGCGGCCGGTCTGAGCGTCGGCGTGATTCTCCTTGGGGCATCCGGCGCCTTCGTTGAGCTGCAGCAGGGGCTCAATGACATATGGAAGGTGCCACCCAGGCCTGACCACGGCGTGCTCGGGGTCATTCAAGAACGCGCTGCCTCTTTCTTCATGGTGCTGGTTATCGGCTGCCTGTTTCTGCTCTCCCTCATGTTGAACGCCGCGGTCGCAGCGCTCGACCGGTGGTTCGCCGACCATGTCACTTTCAACGACCTGCTGAAACCGATGCATTTTTTCATCTCGTCCGGCATGGGCACGCTGTTGTTTGCGATGATCTTCAAGTACGTGCCCGACGTGCGGATCGCATGGCGTGACGTCTGGATCAGCGCCGCCGTAACCTCATTGCTGTTCTTGGTCGGGCAATGGGTGATCGCACTCTATCTGGCCCACAGTGCGGTCGCCTCCGCCTTCGGGGCCGCGGGATCACTCGTGATCATTCTGATCTGGGTCTATTACTCGTCACAGATTCTCTTCTTCGGAGCCGAGCTCACCAAGGTATATGCGAGAACATACGGTTCGCTTGCACCGTCTCCGGGGGTCCCTTCGGGGACGACCGCCGTTCCTCTCCCGGAGCCCGCCGGCGCGGTGAGGGCACACGCGACATACGTAGAACCACGCGCGTAGGACTCCGAGCTTACGCCGGTGCGGTGCGTCCAGTACAAGCATCGCATGGGTACAAGCGTCAGTCCGGCCGTGCCGGTCGCAGTAGGCCCGCTCCCGATTCCCAGATTGCGCTCGCGGTGGAAAGTCGTTCGTGTCCTGGCTGGCTGCGTCGCCATCGTGGCGCTGCTACTGGCCGGCGCTTCGTTCTTTATTGACCAGCCCTTGCGAGGACATATGGAACGGGCCCTCAACGCCGAGTTGCAGGGCTACACGGTGCGTCTGGCGGCCATTGCTTTTCACCCGGTCGGGTTCTCGATCACGCTGAAGGATCTGACGATCGCGCCGAACGCCCATCCACAGCTTCCCGTCGCGCAGTTTTCACAGCTGCATGCCAGCGTGCATTGGCAGGCACTTCTCCATGGCCGCTTGCTGGCGGACTTTGTGCTCCGGCAACCGCACGTGCGCATCGACCACACGCAGCTGCAACAAGAGGCGTCCAAAAAGGTCTCGCTGAAAGATGAAGGGTGGCAACAGGCACTGGAGGCAATCTATCCGCTCAAGATAAACCATTTCCGCATCGAGAATGGCGATCTGACGTACATCGACGACGATCCGAAGCGGCCGCTGCACATCAGTCAACTGAACGCGTAAACCCCATCACCCTCATCTTCGCCCACAGACCGTCACACGCCGTGCCAACGCGGCTCTCGCTCCGGCACGTAGTTCGTCACACGCTTACGAACCACTAATATTGCAGGATCGGCCGCATGCCATTCAGGCTGGCCAGAATCGCCGACCCATTACTGACGAGCGCCGTCACATCTGGACTGACCATTCCGCTCGGTACGGCGAGGGCCAAGGCGAGCGTATTGAATACCACTATGATTGCATAGTTCTGCCGGACCAGGCCAATCGCCTCTTTCGAGATGTCGATCGCGCTGATCAGCTTCCACAGGTTCTCTTCCATCAACACCACATCGGCTGCTTCGCGGGCGACATCAGCGCCGTTCTTCATCGCGATCCCCACATCGGCATAGGCGAGCGCAGGCGAGTCGTTGATGCCGTCCCCCACCATGGCCACGACCCTGCCGTCACGCTGCAGCTGCCGGACGATCTCCGCCTTATCCGCCGGTAAGACCTCGGAAAAGAACTGGTCGAGGCCGAGCTGGAGCGACACCGCCTCCGCCACCGTCGTATTGTCGCCGGTCAGCATGATGATCCTGCTCACACCGCGATTGTGAAGCGTCTTGATTACCGCCTGGCTTTCGGGGCGAATCTGGTCGGCGTAGGGGAGCAGGCCAGTGAGTGTGCCGTCCACCGCCAGCAGTAAGCTGGAGTATCCACGCTCGTTCATCCGTTTCAGGTCGCGCAATGCGACATCGAGCTTGATCCCCTGCTCGCGCAAGAATCGCTCATTGCCGACTTGGACCACGTAACCGTTGACCTGCACCTCAACGCCTAATCCGATATGATAGCGCAACTCACTGCGCTCGGGGATCTTCAGTTGCAACTCGCGTGCTTTCGCGAGGATTGCCCATGCTACGGGGTGCTTCAAACGGGCTTCCGCTGCCGCCGCCAGTGTCAGCACCTCGTGTGGCGGAAATCTTCGTTCATTGAAGGACGTGACGTTGAGCACCCGCGGCTGACCTTTGGTGAGCGTACCAGTCTTGTCAAAGATGATCGTGTCCACCTGGCTGAGCTTTTCCAAATGGCTGCCGTCCTTGATCAGGATGCCTTGGCGTGCGGCGCGCGTCATGGCCGCGAGGATCGAGGTCGGAGCGGCCACGCGAATACCGGTCCCGTAGTCGATGATGACCATCGACAGTAACCGGTTGAGATCTCCGCTCATCCCGTACAGGGTGCCCGCGAACCCGAGCGAGGGGGCGACGAGTTTGTCGGCAAACTTCTCCGCGTAGTTTTGCATGCGTGTGTCGCCGATCGGCGCGGCTTCAACGAGGCGGACGATGTGCGCCGCCGCCGTCTCGGCGCCGACACGCTCGGCATGCACGTAGAGTTTTCCTTCCCTGACCACGGTCGCCGCATACACCCTGTCGCCGACTCGCCGCTCCACCGGCAGCGACTCGCCAGTGATCGTCTTTTGATCGACACTGGCGCGCCCCCGAATCACCTCGCCATCCACCGAAATCATGCCTCCTGGATAGACTATCACGGTGTCTCCGGCGCGCACTTCATCGACAGTGACCTCAGCTTTTTTGTTGTTCCTGAGCACCCAGACCTTGCTCCGCTGGTAATCGAGCAGGTCGGCGATGGAGCGTCGCGACTTGGCTGCGGTGCGGTCGCGGATGTAATCGCCGAGGTTAATCAGCCAGGTCATGAATGCGCTCGTGAACAGATTCCCCTGCAAGGTCGAGATGACAATCGCCAAGCTGTCGAGAAAATCGACGTTCAGGCGGTGCTCATCCCGCAAGACTCTGAAGGCGCGTTTGAGAATGGGGATGGAGTTATAGCCGATAACGGGCAACGCAAGACTTGCACCAAGCGGACCGCCGAGCAGACTGAATCCGAGCGCAGCCGTCGCTAGCGAGAGAGGATTGAATCCGTTGTCGTCGTCGGCCGCGCGCAGCGACTCGGACTCGGTCACGTTGCTGCCGCCTGTTCTACCCGATTCGCGTTGTCCGGCGGCGGGAAGCGCAAGCAGGGTGGGGACCGTCAGGCCGCGCAACGCCGATATCAAGTTGGCGGGGACATTCGGCCGCTGTGGGTCATAGGTGATCACGACCGAGGCAGACAGCCGATGGACGCGGACGCCGGTGATGCCGTCGTGTTTGTCTAAAAGCCGTTTGATGGCATCGGCCAAGCCGGGGCTCCGCTCGATGGCAGGCACACGCAGTCTGATGCGGCCGGGCAGGGCATGGCGCACGTCGTAATCGAGTGCCTGATCGATGTCAGCTACGCCGTCTGGCCTGTATCGATTTTGCACGTGCAGCCTTGTGCGGCGCAGTCTGTCGCTCCTGTGATTTTCCGACGTTCAACTTCTGCGCGTCGACTTGCACCGTGGGCCGGGAGTCGTGCAGCATGATAAAGGAGTTGAACGAGAAGATGCCGAGTGTCACCCACAGCGGAGTCGCCGCTTCGGAGCCGACCTCGAGGAAGGTGTAGATGGCAAGCCCGAGGGGGAGGAGCACGTTCAGGTCGACGGTATTATCCGTTGCGAGCTTGATCCGCCCGTTCAGCTGCTTCATGAAATTGACGATCGAGCTCGCGGACTCCGAATGCTGGGCCAAGAACTCGGCTTCCGCCTCGATTTTCGCTGCGATCCCATCCACTTCGGTTAGCTCCGGTGGTTGGAGCGCAAACAGCTCAGCGCGTTCCGCATGCGCGGCAAGATGATTGTTGAAGTCGGCGTGCTGGTCAGGATCATAGTGGATCAGCACGCTTCCGGTGGCCGGACTGATCTCGACGCGGGTGATGCCAGGCAGTGGTGAGATCGATTGCTGAATCTGCTGCAGCAATTGATAATTGCCTTTGGCGTGTGGCACCTTGACCCGCATCCGGCCGGGAATGTGGTGCATGACATGCGCCGGATGGAGCATTCACTTCCCTTTCTGCGCCCGCACCTGCTGCGTCGACAGGTCACGCCGCTGGTCAAGCCCTAGGGGGTTGCGGACGGTGCAGTCCGCAGCGACCCAAGGGGAAACTCGTCATTGTAAAGACGCTGGCCGCACGTACTGGAGTTGCGGTCCTCGCAGAGAGAAAAATATATTGACGAACGATGACGGTTCGGTCTCCGCTATGCTGCGTTGTGACGCCTGGCGGTTGGACGCGACGACCGATGTGCGGCGCCGCGCTCTTTGCTTTCCTGTTCAGCGACCGCTTCAGCCACCATGTCTTGCACCTGCTCGCTCGCGACCGCCGCCAATTCTTTGGTCTTCATGGCGGTCGCATAGCCAGCGCGCACCGCGGTCTTGACGATGGGCCGTAACGCACCGCCGAGGGTCGGCAACAGTTTGGGCGCCAACATCGCTCCCACCCCGATCGCCATCCCGGGTAGGAGTTCTGGCGCGAGGACAGCCACCGCAATGCCAGCGATCACCGTCGTAGTGAAACTCTCATCTTGTGCATCTTTGACTTCTTCGGCCATGACTATCATCCTCTCGAAAGCTGCTTATTGGCGAGCCGGCGTCGTGCCGACGAATCGCCACCCCTCAGAAGATATCGGATACCGAGGCAGATGTGAAGGGGTGTTCTTTGCGAAGTGGCGGGCTGCCCGTCAGGGATGTTTTACAAAATCGCAATGACCGGCCATGGTATCCTCCTCCCAATGGCCGATTACATTCAGTTGCCGTGTTGTGACGGCGGGAATCATTCCCATGTCGTCGTTGAGGCTGCAAGGGCGCCCCAGAAGAGGTCGTCAAGGGGGTGCTCGCGCTTTGAGCCGTAAGCTGAACCTGATCGCCGACAACATCCGCAACATCCGCTCGGCGGATCATGTGTACCCTTCCAACGTGCACATGGATGGCGTCATCTTCGACTCCGGGAAGCTCCGCGTCGATGGACAGGCGAACTTCCTCGCGGCGCCGTCAGCCGCCATCGACGCAGACATCACGCTCGATCAGGTGCAGCTCGACTATTTCAAGCCGATGCTGGCGCGGATGAACCTATGGATCACCGATGGCGCCCTGTGGGCGGATGGCCATGTCGAATACGCCCCGCAGGTCGAGAACTTCCACTTGAAGAACCTGACGCTCCGCGCCGTGCAACTCGACTACGTTCACAGTGCGCAAACCGCCGCGGTGAGGTGGCCACCACGGTTGAGATTTCGGGACGCGCGTCCGACCCCGAAACCAGCACGGGGGCGCTCGTCGTTGGCTTGATTCAGAATGCCTTCGTCAAAGCCATCGCGCACCGGTTTGAGCCCGGGCTAGTGGGGCCAAGTGACAGCCGCTAAGATGATCAGATGAGGACGACCAAGCAGCGTCCGCGGCGTGACACGGCCAGCGTCCCGGCACGGGTGGAACAATTCTTTGCCGACCTTGGCCCTGGGCTCGTCACTGGCGCGGCGGACGACGACCCGTCCGGTATCTCCACGTATTCGGTCACCGGCGCAGCCTTTGGCTATGCGCCCCTGTGGATCGCGCTGTTTTCCTTTCCGCTCATGGTGTCCGTGCAACTGATGTGTGCACGGCTGGGGATGGTGACGGGCAAAGGCCTCGCGGGAGTGGTGCGCCCCGGTACTCGCGCTCGGTGTTGCGGGGTGCCTGCTCGCTGCTGATCGTTGCCAACGTGGTCAACATCGGCGGAGCGGAAGCGAGCGTCGGGCCGGTGTCAGCAACACTGATGGAGGCGACCCGCCGCTCCCAGTGCCCTATACCCTAGCCTTCGGCGGCGTGCGGGGCAGTGCAACGCGTAGAACCACGCGCGTAGTACTACGAGCTTACGGCGCTGCCGTTTTTCTTCTAGAAAAGGCCTGTGGTGGTGGACGCGAATCTTCATCTGGCAACGAACGAATCCTCGCACCACGCCAAATGAACAGGTTGGATAGCTGAAGAACGGCTCCGGTTTCCGTGATCGCAGCCAGACAGAGGGAGGAGATCATGTTTCTGAATACGCATCCGGCGGCACGCAGAGTTGCAGTGGCGACGCTGTTCGCTACCATCGTCTTCGCCAGCCCTTTCCTTTCGGTCTCGGGCAATCTCGCCCAGGCGGCGGCGAAAACCAAACCCGCTCCGGCCGACCGCGTCGAGGCGCGCATCAAGACGATGCACAGCAGCCTCCAGATCACGGCGGCTCAGGAGACCCTATGGAACAATTTCGCCCAGGTGATGCGCGAGAACGCAAAGGCGATGGCAGATCGTCGCCAGGAGGCGGCTCAGAACGCACAATCGAGGAGCGCCGTCGACGAGCTCAAATCCTATGCGGCGGTGATCGATGCGCATGCCGACGAACTCCGTAAATTGATTCCGACCTTCCAAGCTCTCTACGACAGTATGTCGGACGCTCAAAAGAAGACTGCCGATGGAGTATTCCGAAGCCGCATGAACGCTGCGAAGCGAAGGCACAAGTGAAGAAAAGGCCGCGTGCGCCCAAACAGCATCATTCGTCCGATTTTGGGACGTCGCTCCAGGAATAGAGAAGTCACTATGGAAAAGCTGACCACGTTCACCAGGGATTGGCGCGTCAAGATCGGCACGCTGGCGATGGCGCTCGCAATCGTCAGCGCCGCTGTAGCCGTGCGGCCGGCGCGAGCCGACGCAGACGAGTATCATGCCCGCAATAGGCGGGCGCACACGCAGCGGCAGTATCGTCAAAGCCGCAAGCATCGCCCCAGGGTCATCTATGCGCCGGCGCCGGACGTCTATTATGCGCCCCCGCCGGTTGTCTACGCCCCGCCGCCCCCGCCGGGAGGCTTCAACTTCATCTTCCCGTTCAGGTTTCGCTAGGGCCTGCGGCCGGCGTTCGTTCGGCGGGACCGCTTCCCCTCCTTCGACGTCGCTCAGGACAGGGTTGGGTCGCTGGATGGTGCCAAGTCCGACAGGCTCCTAGCGCGGTTCGTTAGGGCCACAGCGCCTGTCCTTGGCGGCGGTGCGTCGGAGTGCGCCGACCAGCATCGGCGTCAAGGAGATCGAATGAACGAACCCAAGAAGGAACTCAGCGGACCTGATCTCGCCAAGGGAATCGCGCTCTCGACAGTCGCCGACGGCGCCATGCTGCTCGGCCACGCGCACGGCGAAGCGGTGCTGCTGGCGCGGCGCGGGGCCGAACTGTTCGCGGTCGGTGCCCTCTGCACGCACTATGGCGCCCCGCTTGCCGACGGGCTGCTGGTGGGCGATACGGTGCGTTGCCCCTGGCATCATGCCTGTTTCAGCCTGCGTACCGGCGAGGCCCTGCGCGCGCCGGCGCTGGATCGGGTCTCCTGCTGGCGCGTCGAGCAGCGGGATGGCAGCGCGTATGTAAGAGAAAAACTCGAGAGTGCAGCGAAGCAATCACCCCCGGCAAAGGCCGGCATGCCGGGATCAATCGTAATCGTGGGTGGTGGCGCAGCGGGCAACGCCGCTGCGGAAATGCTCCGGCGGGAGGGCTACTCCGGTCGCATTACCATGCTGAGCGCAGACACGACGGTGCCCTGTGATCGCCCCAATCTTTCGAAGGGCTATCTCGCGGGCACTGCGCCCGAGGAGCTCACTGTCCTCCGATCACCGGAATTTTATCGAGAGCACGGCATCGAGTTGAAGCTGGGCGCTCGCGTCGCCACCATCGACACCGCGAGCCGGCACGTGCAGCTCGTGGACGGCACCCGCTATGCCTATGATGCGCTGCTGCTCGCCACCGGCGCCGAGCCGGTGCGGCTTGAGGTCCCTGGCAGGGATCTGCCGCACGTACACTATCTGCGCACGCTCGGTGACAGCCGCGCGCTTGTCGCCAAGGCGCTGGTATCGCAGCGGGCCGTGGTGATTGGCTCGAGCTTCATCGGACTCGAGGTGGCGGCGTCACTTCGAGCTCGGAATATCGAAGTGCATGTGGTCGCGCCGGAAACCGTTCCCATGGAGAAAATTCTGGGAACGGACGTCGGACAGTTCATCCGCAAGCTCCACGAGGAACACGGAGTGACATTTCATCTCGGCACGACAGTCGCCTCGATATACGAGCGCAGCGTCACGTTGGAGAACGGAGAAAGTCTCCAAGCCGACCTCGTCGTCGCCGGCATCGGCGTGCGGCCGGTCGTCGCATTGGCGGAACAGGCAGGCCTCGCCATCGATCGCGGCATCACGGTGGACGAGTATCTTGAGACCAGCGTCCCGGGCATCTTCGCTGCCGGCGACATTGCGCGCTGGCCGGACCGGCTCACCGGCGAGCGCATTCGCGTCGAGCACTGGGTGGTGGCCGAGCGCCAGGGGCACACCGCGGCGCGCAACATGCTTGGACGGCGGGAGCGGTTTGACGCCGTGCCGTTCTTCTGGACCGAGCAGTACGATTTCAGCCTCGCGTATGTCGGTCACGCCGAGCGCTGGGACAAGGCCGAGATCGACGGGCAGCTTGACGGGCGCGACTGCACGATCACCTATCGAAGCGGCGGCAGGAAGTTGGCGGTCGCCGTGATCCAGCGGGACATTGAGGGCCTGCGCGCGGAAGTCGAGTTAGAGAGGATAACCGGAGGCCAACCATCATGACGGGACAATTCAAGGTCGGCGATCACGTGACCTGGAACTCGGAGGTCGGGCACGTCAGCGGACAAATCGTCAAGGTGCACACACCGGACCTCGGGCTGTAGCCGGGCGCCCAGCTGACCTGTCCGGTCACCAAATTCGGATGCAGCCGTGGTACTGGAACGGTCTGTTGGTGAGCGTATAACTGGACACTGAAGGAGGACCGAATGGCGAGTGACACGTATCACGAACCGCTGGAGCTCCTGTCGGGGGAGACGCGCGATATGCACCGTGCGATCGTCAGCCTGATGGAGGAGATGCAAGCCATCGACTGGTATCAGCAACGCGCCGACGCGTGTGCCGATCCGCAGTTGAAGGACGTGCTGCTGCACAACAAGGACGAAGAGATCGAGCACGCCTCGATGCTCATGGAGTGGATCCGCCGTCACAATGATTACTTCGACCAGATGATGCGGAAG
>DASVHW010000285.1 GCA_036382395.1 Candidatus Binatia bacterium
CACGACCGCGTCGCCTTCTTATGCCCGAACATCCCACCCATGCTCGAGGCGCACTTCGCCGTGCCAGCCGCCGGCGGCATCCTGGTAGCGATCAACACGCGGCTGAACGCAGAGGAAATCGACTTCATCCTCCGCCACTCCGGTGCGCGCTGGCTCTTTGTGGATGACGAGTTCGCACCCCTGATCGCCCCGCTCGACACCTCGGGCCTCAAGGTCGTGCGGATCGCCGACACCGGCGCACCCGGCGACCCGTACGAGGACTGTATCGCCGCCGCTTCGCCCGAGCCGGTGGCGAGCTGGCTGGAGGACGAGGACGAGACGATCACGATCAACTACACCTCGGGTACGACCGGCCGGCCCAAAGGGGTGATGTATACGTACCGCGGCGCCTACCTCAACGCGCTGAGCCAGGCGCTCGAGGCCGGCATGCGCAGCGACTCGATCTATATGTGGTCCGTGCCCATGTTCCACTGCAACGGTTGGTGCTTCCCCTGGGCCATCACCGCCGTGTCTGGAACGCACCTCTGTCTGCGGCGAATCGATGCCGCGCACATGTGGCGGCTGTTGCGCGACGAGGGGGTGACGCACTACGGCGGCGCGCCCACCGTGCAGATTATGTTGATGAACCACCCCGACGCGCGGCGGCTCGAGCGGCCGGTCACCGTCTACGTCGCCGGCTCCCCACCGTCACCGACGCTGCTGGAGCAACTCAAAGCGCGGAACTTCCACCCGATCCACATCTATGGCCTGACCGAGACCTACGGGCCGATGACGAGCTGCCCCTGGCACCCGGAATGGGACAACCTGCCCGCCGAGGAGCAGGCACGCCTGCTCGCGCGCCAGGGCCAGGGCCAGTTCACCGCCGATCTGGTGCGCGTGGTGGACGACGACATGCGCGACGTGCGGCGCGACGGCCAGACGATCGGTGAGGTGGTGATGCGCGGCAACATCGTGATGAAGGGCTACTACGCCGATCCGCAGGCAACCGCCGACGCCTTCCGCGGCGGCTGGTTCCACTCCGGCGACCTGGGGGTATGGCACCCTGACGGCTACGTCGAGCTGCGCGATCGCAAGAAGGACATCATCATCTCCGGCGGCGAGAACATCTCGACGATCGAGGTCGAGCAGACCGTCGCCAAGCACCCGGCGGTGCTGGAGTGCGCGGTCGTGGCCATCCCCGACGCGAAGTGGGGCGAGCGACCCAAAGCCTTCGTCACGCTGAAGCCCGGCCAGCCGGCAACGGAGCAGGACATTATCGCCTTCTGCCGCGAGCACATCGCACACTACAAATGCCCGGCCGCCGTCGAGTTCGGTGAGCTGCCCAAAACCTCGACCGGCAAGGTGCAGAAGTTTGTGCTGCGCGAGAAGGAGTGGTCCGGGCGCGCCAAGCGCATCAACTGAGCCGACCGTGAGGGTTCGGTGCGGCGCCGTGCGGCGCCCAGCCGCCAACATCTTTACATCAGACCGGAAGAATGGTGAGTTGGCGCGCGGCAGGCTGTTGGTCCTTGGCAAGCGCGACGGAAAAGGGGGCTAAGACATGATCAAGACGAGGTTCACGGAACAGTTCGGAATCCAGCACCCGGTGGTAATGGGCGGCATGATGGGCGTCGGACGTGCGCGGCTGGTGGCCGCCGTGGCCAATGCCGGCGGGCTCGGGTTCCTGACGGCGCTCACCCAGCCAACCCCCGAAGCACTGGTCGAGGAGGTCCGACGCACCCGCGAGATGACCGACAAGCCCTTCGGAGTGAACCTGACGATCCTACCCACGCTCCGCCCCGTGTCCTACGAGGCATACGCACAAGCAATCGTGGAGTCCGGTGTGAAGATCGTCGAGACGGCGGGACGCAATCCGGAGCCGTTCTTGCCAGGGTTCAAGCAGGCCGGGATCAAGGTCATCCACAAGTGCACGTCGGTGCGGCACAGCGTGAAGGCGGAGAAGATCGGTTGTGATGCCGTCAGCATCGACGGATTCGAGTGCGCGGGACACCCGGGCGAAGACGACGTCCCGGGCCTGGTGCTGATCCCCTGCACCGCGGATCAGGTACGGGTGCCGCTCATCGCCTCGGGCGGATTCGGCGACGCCCGCGGCTTGGTGGCGGCGCTCGCGCTCGGCGCCGATGCGATCAACATGGGCACGCGCTTTTTGGCGACCAAGGAGGCCGACGTCCACGAGAACGTGAAGCGCAAGCTGGTCGAAGCCACCGAGCGCGACACCGCGCTGGTCTTCCGCAAGTTCCGCAACACGGCCCGGATCTTCAAGAACAGCGTGGCGGACCAGGTCGTGCAAATCGAGAGCAAGCCCGACTCGAAGTTCGAGGACATCGCGCCGCTCGTTGCCGGCGAGCGCGGCCGCAAAGTGTTCGAGGAAGGCAACCTCGATGCCGGTGTCTGGTCCGCGGGGATGGTGACGGGCCTCATCCACGACATACCGAGCTGCGACGAGCTCGTGCGGCGGATCGTCTCCGAGGCGGCCGAGATCATCCACAAGCGGCTGGACACGATGGCAGTCGGCTGACCGCTGCCCAGGCGGCTGGTGCCGAAGCGCTCACCAGCAACCACTGTCAACGCGGTTGGGCAAGTGTCCACAGCTGTTCCATCGATCGCCTGCGCGCCTCGCGCCCGTGTTCCTCGTAGCACCGCATCCACTGCAGCCGCCGGCAAGACCGTAAGACTGGCCCGCCGCGATCTTCCTCTTGATTCCGGCAACGCAACACATATAGTTGCCACGGCAACTATTGCTTAAGAAAGTACTTTGGTGACGAATGCTCAAGAACGAGAGGCGCAGAGACGAACACATCGGCTTGCTGATTGGGGCCGTGCGGCAACGGATCAAGCAGGCCGTCGGCAGCCACGCGCGCCGCTATGATCTGACCACTCAGCAGTTCTGGATCCTGGTCGCGATCTACGAACATCCTGGGTTTTCCCTCGGGGAGCTCGCTGCGCATCTGCGCATGGACAGCCCGACGGCTTCTCGGGTGGTCTTCGCGCTCATAAACCGGAAGCTGGTGGAGGTCCGAGGCGATGCAGCGGACCGGCGCCGCGCCCGCCTGCACCTGAGAGCACCAGGGGCGGCCCTGGCCAAGGACCTTCATGAGCTAGCGACAGCGGTACGAGCCGCCGTCGTACAGGGACTGAGCTCATCGGAGCAAACAGCCCTGCGAGCCTCCCTCCGCAAGATCATCGCCAATATGGGCCGCTTTCAAGACAGCGACTCTACCGGGGCTTCAGCCGAGGCAGATTCGCTGCCTACCTCCCCTCAATCCGGGCAACCCAATCGTCATTCGCAGCAGCGCTGAGCGGCTACCGCTCTGCTGGGTGCTTCCCCTTGTGAGGAAATGTGAAGATGAATCTGAAGATACCGACCACCTTGGATGAGAAACCAGTGGAGCTGCCCGACGAGTGGGAAGGGCAGGCTCAGCACCCTCGGGCAAGACGCCGGCGCTGGCCGTGGCTGCTGGTGCTGGCCATTCTCGGCTACAGCGCATTCTGGCTGCTCACCAGATCAGGTGAACGACAGTCCGGCACGGCCGCCTCGGCAGCAAAATCCGCCGCCCCAGCCGTGCCCGTGGTGGCCGCGGCTGTGCACGAAGGGGATATGCCGGTGTATCTGACCGGGCTGGGCTCAGTGACCGCTTTCAACACGGTTACGGTGAAAAGCCGCGTCGACGGTCAGCTCATCAAGGTGGCGTTTCAGGAGGGCGAATTCATCCACCAAGGGGATCTGCTCGCCGAAATCGACCCGCGACCGTTCCAGGTGCAGATGGCGCAAGCAGAGGGGCAAATGGCCCGTGACGCCGCGCAGGTCAAGGATTTGAAGATCAACCTGGCACGCTATCGGGACCTGGTCGCCAAGGAGTTAATTCCCAAGCAGCAATTCGACAGCCAGGCCGCACTGGTCGGCCAGTATGAAGGCGTCGTCAAGATGGACCAGGGGCTCATCGATGGCGCCAAGCTGCAATTGACCTACTGCCGCATCATCGCGCCCATCAGCGGCCGGGTCGGGCTGCGGCTGGTGGACGTGGGCAACATAGTCCACGCCAGCGATCAGAATGGCTTGGTGGTCATCACGCAGGTCCAACCTATCGCCGTGCTGTTCACCATCCCCGAAGACAGTCTGCCTCCCATCGTCACCAAGCTGCGCGCCGGCGAGCGCCTGCCAGTGGAGGCCTACGACCGTGCCGGTCAGACGAAAATTGCGACGGGATCGCTGCTCACCGTCGACAATCAAATCGATCAGAGCACCGGCACCTCCCGTCTGAAGGCGGTCTTCGAAAACCAGGACAACGCCCTGTTCCCCAACCAGTTTGTCAACGTGCGGCTGCTGCTCGACACCAGAAAAGGGGCAGCCATCGCTCCCATTGCGGCGATCCAACGGGGCCCGCAAGGGACGTTCGTCTATGTGGTGAAGGCGGACCAGACGGTGGAGGTGCGTCCGGTCACCGTCGGCCCCATGGCCGGCACCGAAGCGGTGATGGAGGCGGGGGTATCCGCTGGGGAACAGGTGGTCACGGATGGCATCGACAAGCTGCGAGCGGGGAGTACGGTCCAGGTACGGACGCCGGGCACTGATGCCCCCGGTCCACGGCCGAGCGCATGAACCCGTCCCGGCTCTTCATTCTTCGGCCCGTGGCGACGTCGTTGCTGATGGCCGCTATCCTGTTGGCGGGCGCCGTCGCTTACCGCCAGCTGCCGGTCTCGGCGTTGCCACAGGTGGACTATCCGACGATCCAGGTGCTCACGTTCTATCCCGGCGCCAGCCCCGATGTCATGGCATCGTCGGTCACCGCGCCGCTGGAGCGCCAGTTCGGGCAGATGCCCGGCCTCAACCAGATGATGTCCACCAGCTCCTTCGGCAGCTCGGTGATCACGCTGCAGTTTGCACTCGACCTCAATCTCGATGTCGCCGAGCAAGAGGTGCAGGCGGCCATCAATGCGGCGACGACCTACTTGCCCCGCGATCTGCCGACTCCGCCCGTTTACAGCAAGACGAATCCTGCCGATGCGCCGGTTCTCACCCTCGCCCTGACGTCGGGCACCCTGCCCCTCTCAAAGGTGCAAGATCTCGCCGACACGCGGCTGGCCCAGAAAATCTCGCAGCTGCCCGGCGTCGGCCTGGTCAGCATCAGCGGCGGACAAAAGCCGGCCGTGCGTGTGCAGGCCAATCCCACGGCCTTGGCTGCCTATGGGCTCAGCCTCGAAGACCTCCGGACCGCCATCGCGCAAGCCAACGTCAACCAGGCGAAGGGGAACTTTGATGGCAGCCATCAGGCCTACACCATCGGCGCCAACGATCAGCTCCTGTCGAGCGATGAATACCGGCCACTGGTGATTGCGTACCGCAACGGAGCGCCGGTGCGCATCTCCGACGTTGCGGATGTGCGCGATGACGCTGAGAACGTGAAGCAGGCCGCCTGGATGAACACCGTCCCCGCCGTCATCCTGAACATTCAGCGGCAGCCGGGCGCCAACATCATTAGTGTCGTCGATCGCATCAAGAAGCTGCTACCGCAACTGACCACCTCGTTGCCGCCGTCCGTGCAGGTGGCGGTCCTGACCGACCGCACCACCACCATTCGCGCCTCGGTGAGCGATGTGGAGTTCGAACTGATGCTCACCGTGACGCTCGTCGTCATGGTGCTCTTCCTGTTCTTGCGCAGCCTGTCGGCGACGGTCATTCCGAGCATCGCGGTACCCTTGTCGCTGGTGGGCACCTTCGGGGTCATGTATCTCCTCGGCTACAGCCTGGACAACCTCTCGCTCATGGCCCTGACCATCTCGACCGGCTTCGTCGTCGACGACGCCATCGTCATGATCGAGAACATCACCCGCTACATCGAGCAAGGTGAGCCGCCACTGCAGGCTGCCCTCAAGGGTTCCGAACAGATCGGCTTCACCATCATCTCGCTGACGGTGTCGCTCATCGCGGTGCTGATTCCGCTGCTGTTCATGGGCGACATCGTTGGGCGCCTGTTTCGCGAATTCGCAGTGACGTTGAGCGTCACCATTCTGGTCTCGGCGATCGTCTCCCTGACGCTGACACCGATGATGTGCGCCAAGCTGCTGCGGCATCGACCCGAGGCCGCACAGGGGCGGTTCTACCGGGTATCAGAACGATTCTTCAACGCGACGATTCAGCGATACGGGACGACGCTCCGTTGGGTGCTCGGGCACCAAACCACGACGCTGTGGATCGCCATCGGCACGCTGGCCGGCACCATACTTCTTTACGTGATCGTGCCCAAAGGATTCTTTCCAGTGCAAGATACGGGCGTCATCCTGGGCGTGTCCGAGGCACCGCAGACGGTGTCGTTTGCGGCCATGGCGGAACGTCAGCAGAACCTGGCGAAGGTCATTCTTCAGGATCCGGCCGTGCAGAGCCTTTCCTCCTTCATCGGCGTCGACGGTATCAACACCACCCCCAACAGCGGACGCATCCAGATCAACCTCAAGCCACTGGACGAGAGACAGGTGAGCGCCAGCGACGTCATCCGACGCCTGCAGCCGCAGCTGGCCCCTGTGCAAGGCATCGCGCTATTCATGCAACCGGTCCAGGACCTCACCATCGAAGACCGGGTCAGCCGAACGCAATACCAGTACAGCATCGAGTCCGCCGATCGCAACGAGCTGCACGTGTGGGCGCCTCGACTGGTGGATACGCTGCGGACACTTCCTGAGCTGCGAGACGTGGCCAGCGATCAGCAGAATGCCGGTTTGGGAACCGCGGTGGAGATCGACCGGGACACCGCGTCCCGGCTGGGTGTGACGCCGCAGATGATCGACGATACCCTCTACGACGCCTTCGGGCAGCGGCAAGTATCGACCATCTTCACACAGCTGAATCAGTACCACGTTGTCCTGGAGGTCAAACCGAGCTTTCAACGCGGTCCGGAGGCGTTGAAGGACATCTATGTCCGCTCCGCCACCGGAGCGCAGGTGCCGCTGAGCGCCTTCACGCATTTCGCCCCAACCACCACGGCGCTGTCGATCAATCACCAGGGACAGTTTCCGGCAGTCACCCTCTCGTTCAATCTGGCACCGGGGGTCGCCTTGGGCGACGCGGTGACCGCGATCGCCGCCGCCGAACGCCAGATCGGGTTGCCTGCCAGTATCCACGCCGGCTTTCAGGGCACGGCGCAGGCCTTCCAGGCCTCGCTGGCCAACGAGCCGCTGCTGATTCTGGCCGCGCTGGTCACCGTCTATATCGTTCTCGGCGTGCTGTATGAGAGCTACATCCACCCGATGACGATTCTCTCCACGCTGCCGTCGGCGGGGGTGGGCGCGATTGTGGCGCTGCTGCTGTGCCGTATCGACCTGAGTGTGATCGCGCTGATCGGCATCATCCTGCTGATCGGTATCGTCAAGAAGAACGCCATCATGATGATCGATTTCGCGCTGGAGGCGGAGCGCAAAGAAGGCAAGTCGCCGGAGGCCGCGATCTACGAAGCCTGCCTGCTGCGCTTCCGGCCGATCATGATGACGACGATGGCGGCGTTGCTGGGAGCCCTGCCACTGGCCCTGGGCGGGGGCACGGGAGCGGAGCTGCGCCGGCCGCTGGGCATCACCATCGTCGGCGGCCTGATGCTCAGTCAGCTTCTCACACTCTATACCACCCCGGTCGTGTACCTGGCCTTCGATCGGCTGTCCCGACGGCTGGCCCCGTGGCGGATCGGCAACCCGATCAACGAGCCGGTCAGGTTGGAGGGGCAGTGAACATCTCCGCCACCTTCATCAGGAGGCCGGTCGCGACCTCGCTGCTGACGCTGGCGCTGGCGCTGGCGGGCGCTCTGGCCTTTCGCTTCTTGCCGGTCTCGCCGATCCCGCAGGTGGAGTTTCCGACCATCCAGGTGCAGGCCGCTCTTCCTGGCGCCAGTCCGGAAACCATGGCCTCGTCGGTGGCAATGCCGCTCGAACGTCAATTCGGCCGCATCGCCGGAGTGACCGATATCACGTCGACGAGCTATCTCGGCTCGACGGCCATCGTGCTGCAGTTCGACCTGAGCCGCAACATCGACGGGGCCGCACGTGACGTGCAAGGGGCGATCAACGCGGCACGGGGTCAGTTGCCGACCAACCTGCCGAACAATCCCAATTACAGAAAGGTGAATCCGGCCGACGCGCCCATCCTCATCCTCGCCTTGACGTCGGACACCGTCGATACGGCCCGCATGTACGACGCCGCCGCATCGATCCTGCAGCAGAAGCTCTCGCAGATCGAGGGCGTGGGCCAGGTGATGGTCGGAGGCAGTTCGTTGCCGGCGGTCCGCGTGGATCTCAATCCCACGGTACTCAACAAATACGGAATCGGACTGGACCAGGTGCGCTCGGCACTGAGCGCTGCCAACGCCAACCGGCCCAAGGGCCAACTCGCCGACGCAACTTCCGAGTGGCAGATCAGCGCCACCGACCAACTGCTCAAGGCAGAACAGTACCGGCCGTTGATTGTCGCCTACCGTCGCGGCGCGCCGGTGCGCTTGTCTGATGTGGCAAATGTCGAAGACTCGGTTGAGGATCTGCGCAGTTGGGGTCTCGCCAATGGCAAGCCGGCTGTCGTCGTCGTCATCTTCCGGCAACCCGGCGCCAACATCATCGAGACCGTCGACCGGGTGCGGGCGCTGCTGCCGGAACTGCAGGCCTCGATCTCTCGAGGAATCGATCTATCCGTGATGATCGATCGTACCCCGACGATTCGCGCCTCCATAGCAGACGTTGAGCTGACGCTGCTCATCTCGATTGCCCTGGTCATCTTGGTGGTGTTCGTCTTTCTGCGCAACCTGTGGGCCACCGTCATTCCCGGTGTGGTGGTTCCACTGTCCCTGATCGGCACATTCGGCGCGATGTACTTGTTCGGCTACAGCATCGACAACCTGTCGCTGATGGCGCTCACGATCTCGACCGGGTTCGTCGTCGATGACGCCATAGTGGTCATCGAAAACATTGCGCGTTATCTGGAGCACGGGATGCCTCCGGTCGAGGCCGCGTTGCGGGGGGCGCGTGAGATTGGCTTCACCGTCCTCTCGATGAGCAGCTCCCTGGTCGCCGTCTTCATTCCGATTCTGTTGATGGGGGGCATCGTCGGTCGTCTGTTCCGCGAATTCGCGGTGGTGCTCTCGGTCGCCATTGTGGTGTCGCTTGTCGTATCGCTGACCACGACGCCGATGATGTGTGCGAAGTTCCTGAAGTCCGGGCAGGGCCGTACGCATGGTAGTCTCTACCGCATCAGCGAGCGTGCCTTCGAGTGGCTCCTGCACCGCTACGAGGCGAGCTTGTCCTGGGTCCTGCGGCATGCGCGGCTGACCCTGCTGGTGGCGGCGATCACGGTGTGCGTCAATATTTATCTGTACGTGATCGTTCCCAAGGGATTCTTCCCCGAGCAGGACACGGGCCGCGTGATGGGGGCCATCCAGGCGGACCAGGACACGTCGTTTCAGGCGCTGCAGCAAAAGCTGGCTGCGTTCGTGAGTATCGTCCAGGCGGATCCGGCGGTCGACACCGTGGTGGCATTCACGGGCGGCACACAGGGGAGCACCAACACGGGGCGGATGTTCATGTCGTTGAAACCGTTGGCCGCGCGCAAAATCAGCGCGGCCCAGGTCATTGCGCGGCTGCGGCCCAAGCTCGCGGCCGTGCCCGGCGCGAGCCTGTTTCTGCAGACGGTCCAGGACATTCGCGTCGGTGGAAGACTGAGCAACGCCATGTTTCAGTTCACGCTGCAAGGTGATGACCTGCAGGAGCTGAATGCCTGGGCCCCGCGGATGTTTCGCAAGCTGCAGACGCTGCCGGGGGTGGTGGACGTCAGCACCGACCAGCAGAACAAGGGGCTGCAGGCGTCGGTGGTGATTGACCGGGACACCGCCTCGCGGCTGGGGATCACGCCGCAGATGATCGACGATACTCTCTACGATGCCTTCGGGCAGCGGCAGGTGTCGACGATGTATACCGAGCTGAACCAGTATCACGTCGTGATGGAGGTGGCACCGAGATTCTGGCAGAGCCCCGAGACGCTGCGCGACATTTATGTCCGGTCGACAACCGGGGCGCAGGTGCCATTGAGCGCCTTCACGCATTTCGCGCCAACGACCACGGCGCTGGCGGTCAACCATCAAGGACAATTTCCGGGGATCACCCTCTCATTCAACCTGGCCCCTGGGGTCGCCTTGGGTGACGCGGTGACTGCGATCACCGCTGCCGAGCGCGAGATCGGGATGCCCGCCAGCATCCGCGCCAGCTTTTCCGGCACAGCGCAGGCGTTCCAAGCCTCGCTCGCCAACGAGCCGCTGCTGATCCTGGCGGCGCTGGTGGCGGTCTACATCGTGCTGGGCATGCTGTATGAGAGCTACATTCACCCGTTCACGATTCTCTCCACGCTACCGTCGGCGGGGGTGGGCGCGATCCTGGCGCTGCTACTGTGCCGTACCGACCTGAGTGTGATCGCCTTGATCGGCATCATTCTGTTGATCGGCATCGTCAAGAAGAACGCGATCATGATGATCGATTTCGCGCTGGAGGCGGAGCGCAAGGAAGGCAAGTCGCCGGAAGCCGCGATCTACGAGGCCTGCCTGCTGCGCTTCCGGCCGATCATGATGACGACGATGGCGGCGCTGTTGGGGGCGCTGCCGCTGGCGGTCGGCGGGGGCACCGGATCGGAACTGCGGCGGCCGCTGGGGATCACGATCGTCGGCGGACTCATCGTCAGCCAGCTCCTCACCCTCTACACCACCCCCGTCATCTACCTGTACCTGGACCGCTTCAGGCTGTGGTTCGGGCGCTTACGGAAGAGACCGTTCCGCGCAATGGTCCCGGCAACACCGTTGCGGCCTATCCAGTCGGAACGCTCTGGTCCGGAATACTCATGAAGCGATCTACCGCGAGCCCCGAGTGCACGCCATCTCGGGGCGTACTCGCTCTTCGCTTCTGCGACATACCGCACGACCATGCCTCGTCGCTCCGTGCACCCCTTAACAAATTGACAACGTCCCGAGAGCGACGACGATTGCGATCGCCCTGTCATTCGTCTCTTGTTCGAACAACGTGCCAAATTCAAGCAGCGCTCGGTGAAGGTAGAAGTACCTCTCAAGATCCTTCCCGGCGGTCTTCGAGGATCAATGCGATCGCGTCGGCCAAACTGGTGCGGGCTTCATCCTTCGTACGTCCCTGACCGTTCGCCCCGAGGATTTCAGGGCAGTACGCGGTGTACCAATCGCCGTCCCGCTCAATGATCGCGGTGAATTCGTTGTGCATAGACCACCTCTCGCCACGGACAACGTAGCGCGCCCACGGTCGGCGGTCTAACGTCGTGGCGCTGAGCGGCCGGCGGTAACGGGCGCTTCAATCAAGCGGCGCCGCTCCACCGCCGGCCCGATCGAGCGCCGGGTTAGGCTGCTACCTCGACCGTTGCGTAGAAGTTGACCTGCCGCCGAGTGCGGCGCGGCTTCACAGCACGCTGCCTCGGAGGTGGAACTCTGATTCCGTCCTCGCGCAGCCCGCGTACGTGCAACTCGATCGCGCCCTCGATCCGCCGCAGGGCCGCATCGATCGTCTTCCCGGTCGCCACGCAGCCGGGAAGATCCGGAACCGAGGCGCCCCAATCGCTATCTACGTCTTTGTCGATCCGCATCAGATACTGCCGCTTCATGATTTCTTCCCTCGCGCGAGTCCCGCCTGTCGCATGATCGACACCAGCGTTCCCTTCGGCATATCGTCTCCCGGATGCCCGCTGATGGTCACCAGCCCAGGCTTCTAGGTGTGTTTGTACTGCCGATGGCCACCCTCTATGACGACCCTGCGCCATCCGTCCTGCTCGACCATACGGATTACGTCTCGGACCTTCACGGGAACGCAATACCACTTCTTGCCCCCTGTCCGCCACCAGCCGAACGCTCAGCTTTAGCGGCGCGCGTCTTGTGCGCGTCCGCTGCAAGCTGAGCGTTCGGCATTCTTTCGGTGTGCGGTTCATCGGGTGATCGTCCGATCTGATTTCGGAACACTCACAGCTACGTCCCGACTCTTCGCCTGACGATCAACGCTGCCGCAGCAAGCCAGATGAATGCTCCGCTCCACTTGCCTCGTTGTGTCGGACCGACCGAACACCCGCCACCGCCATGCTTGGTTGGCGTGGACGTTTCGGTCGGGCTTGGGGTAGCGCTCGGCGTAGGTGTATGTGTCGGCAAGGGAGCGGCAATATCAAAAATGAGCGGCTGACTGTGGACCGTCGTGTACGGACCTGGAGAAAAGATGCCGTTGCAGTTGTATTCCGTATTATAGTCGACGCTGATCGTGACCGTGGCCAGGCCGGTTCTGACCGCAGAGAGCTCAAAGCTGTCGTAATCTGTCACGCGCAAACCGTCGAGTAGTCCTTCGGCACCATCCAGCCTGAACGCCCCGTGACTATACACCTGCGCATCGTAATCGAACTGGATCGTTACTGGATCGCCGACAAACGGGTGCAGTGGCGCCACGGTTACGCTCCGGAATGAGAAATAGCCCGGGATGAGACCACACGTCGGAGTCGAGGTGCTGCTTGGTGTTGGGAGTGTTGGCGTCGGTGTCACCGACGCTATCGAAGTGGTCGCTTCCGCCAACGAGGCGGCGCCGAGGGCGAACACGAGTACAGCCAGCCGACGTCCAGCCGATAGAATGCGATACATGATCCCTCCTTAGCACTATAAAATTACCCGAGTTTGCCTGCTACCCTATTCTGGCAGTTGTTCAAGCTCCGGCTTCTTCGGTCGGCTCAAGCGCCCGCTGCGGCATCCCGACACCTCTCACATCAACCGTCTTTGCGGCTTCCCTGTCCGAAATGCTTCTCGAAGAACTCAGCCGCCAACCGCTCCCCCTCGTCGGTGAAGGCAACAGACTTTGCTTTGCCCTTCGGGTCTGAGATCCAACCTTCCTCGTGGAGTGCGTCGAGAAGATCCCAATTCATTCCCTTCCAGGCTCGCGCGCCGAACCTGTCACCGTGCGCGGTCAGGTGAAGCATCGCGAGCCCGACCGCTAATTCACAAGCTGCGCCGCACGCCGCGCGGTGGGGACCGCCTCAGCTTCACGGCGATTGCCGAGCGGCTGAATGCCGAAGGGCACCCGAGCCGAACCGGCAAACCGTGGGCGCCCGAGACGGTGCGGCAAATTGTAGTGCGGCGTCGGAGTGGCGTTGCGGACGCCGGCAACGCATGAGCATGAGAGGCGGGCTGCATTGGGCTGCCGGCCGGGCCGGGAACGGTTTGGGAACCTGTCAGGTACCGACCGGTGCTTGACACGGCCAGCGGCCGATCCTACCTCGGAGCCTTCGCTGGCTCCCCGTCTTTCGGGCAGTTTTCACTTCGAGCAGTTACGCCTTCAATCGGTGTCGTCGACCCAGGGAAACGCCCCTGTAGGGAGTCTACCCCGCATTGGGGTTTAGCGTTTGCCGCCAGGTCTTGGCGGTTCTTTTTAAGTTCAGCGGTGCTCACTCCAGACTTCTTGTCACGCGCCTCGACCAGCCCCGGTTGATCTTCCCCGTCGTGATTGAACGACCACGCCAAGTGCGGCTCTCCAAGTGGAAGCTTATCGCCACCCCCCTCTTGGGTGCCGGTCATCCACACGTGCCATGTCTTGCCATAGCTATTCATCTTGCCTTCCATGAGTTTGTGCTCGGCAACGTTCGGGAGGCCTGGCGCCACCAGCTGCCCAGAGAGAATCTCATAGTTGTGAGGATGCCAGTACAGTCGCTCTTCGACGGGAAGCGTCTCAAAGAGCCGTTCCGAGATGATGTACTCGATCCCGTTCATGTTGGCAGAGGCGCTGTTGCCATCGAACAGGACGCACTGCGCGAAGTCTTCATTGACCTGTTTGCAGTAATGATGTGCTTCCATCTGGTGACTGGGGTCAGCCTTCATCGGATGGAAGCCGACGAGGTAGATGTCGAGTTGCTTGACCGGCGCATTGCTCTGGAGCACCGCTGCGCCGGCCTTCAACACCTTGGTGGTGGTCGATGCCTTCTCTCCAGGTGGTTTGTCTGCGGCCAGCACGGGAAGCGTTACGACGAGTAGCGCGAGCGAGAACACGAGGCGACGGGCCGACATCTGTGACTCCTCTTCAATCGCGAACAGCCGACAGCACTTTAGCGGCCTGGCTGGAACCGGGAGACGGGTGGGATTCGACGAAATCAGGGTACCAGGCAAATTGATGTAGAAATACTAGCGCTTGGCGGCGCGAGCGGCCGACCGCTTCTTCGTCTGCGCCCCTGGCCGGCCAGCTCCGGGCTTGGACACCTCCGCCAGCAGCTCCGACGCGAATCTTCCGACCTTTTCGTTGACGTCGCGAATCACATCGTAGATGGCGCCGATCGTGTGATCCTGGACCCGCTTCACCTCCTTGGCCGGGCCCCGCAGGAGGTCGGTGTCCTGTAGGACCTTTAGCGGCAGGTCGGCGATCGACTTGTGGATCTCCTCCACGGTGGTCGCTCCCTTGTCGATAGAGTCCTGGATTAGCTTGGTCAAAGTCTTGTTCTTACGCATAGCCCACTCTCCTTTGCGGACCATTCGTGCAAGGACCGTACCCCGCCGCCTCTGCCAGCCGGGTCCACCGGCGTGTCCCCTGCTTCTTCATTGATGAGAACGGCTACGACTCGCGCCACTTCATCCGCAAGGGTGGCGAAGACCACTCGCTCGCCATCCACCCGCAGAGTGCAGAGCCCGGTCCGCACATACCTCGAACGCGCCGGCCACAGTCACGACTCTGATAGCCGACTGCCGTTGCGCAGCCGCTCCCGCCACCTCTGCTCATCCACCTGGGCCGGCGCCGTCGACTGGATGAAGTCGACGAGCACCTCGACGAAGCGCTGCGGGTTGTCGCGGTAAGGGAAGTGGCCCGCATTCGGGAAGATCTCGAGCCGGCTCTCCCGAATACGTTCGTGCGCCGAGTACGCGTGAGCGACCGGTATCAGCGGATCGTGCTCGCCCCAGATGATCATCGTCGGCAGCTCCGCGGTCAAATAGAGACGGTCGCCAGCGCTCGCGCGCTGCCCCCGGATGTCGATGACAGTCCGGACCGTGTGAATGAACGCTTGGCGGGCGTCGGGGTCCGACAGGGACACAAAGCTACGCCAAATCTCATCCAAGTCGGGACCCGGGCGTAGCCCGGCGCGCCCGAGGAAGCGTGCCACCCCGTCCACCGCGTCGCACAGTCTGCTGCTGCAGAGCAACGGCAGCACCCATTCGGCGCCCGGTAACGCCGCCGCCCGCAGCAGGAGGTGGAGTTCATGCCCGAGGCCGCCACTGGAGACGAGCACCAGGCGCTCGCAGCGCTCCGGGAACTGATAGGCGAACTGCATCGCCACCCCGCCGCCGAGCGAATGCCCGACGATCGTCCCGCGCTCGAAGCCGAGCACGCCGAGGAGGTCGCGCATGGCGCTGGCATACGCACCGAGCGAGTAATCGGTCCTCGGCTTCGCGGACGAGCCATGCCCCAGTAGGTCTGGGGCAACAACCGTGTAGCGTTCGGCCAGCCGGGGCAGCACCTCCTGCCAGGTCGCCGAGCTTCCGGCGATGCCGTGGATGAGTACCAGCAGGGGACCGCTCCCGGCGGCTCGATAGCTGACGCGGTGGCCGTGGAGGGTGATCTCACGCGGTTCCACCAGCCCTCGATCCGACTT
>DASVHW010000286.1 GCA_036382395.1 Candidatus Binatia bacterium
CATCACGTAGGCGATGATGCGCCCCGGCGTGCCGCTCTGTTTCCGCGCCGCTTTCACATGCGGCGGCGTGGTCTTGGTATAGGCGTCGAGTTCCTTGCGGATCGCCTTCTTGTAGGTCAGCTCATCGTCGAAGCGCCCGGCGCGGAGGTCGGCGATGAAGGCGCGAATGAACTCCTGCACCGGCTGGTTGTGAAACACCCGCTGCAACAACTCTCTTTGGAAACGCTTGCTCACCTCGCTCCAGTCGCGCCGCACCGATTCGAGCCCGACAAACTCGATCTGTTCGGTTGCGTCGTCGACGAGCAAACCGGCGTAGCGCTTCTTGCTACCGATCTTGCCGCCGCGGATCTCGGGCAGGAAGAACCGCCGGTACAGCTTTTCGAACTCCAGCTCGAGAAAACTGTGGCAGCCGAACTCGGTCTCGAGGCTGTGCGCCACCGCCGCCCCGATCTCGGCGCGCAACCGTTCTCCGAGCTGCCGCGCGCGCTCGGCGTCGGGTTCGTGGGTATCCACAAACAGCGAGTCGGTATCGCCGTACAACACCTCGTGACCTGTGTGCTCGGCACACTCGGCGGCCCGGCGGATGATCAGCTGGCCGAAATGCGTCACCGCGTTGGCAACGTCCGGAGAGAACAACCGCGACGCGCTGGCACCGAGGACGCCGTAGAACGAGTTCATCAGGATCTTGATCGCGTTCGACTTCACCGAGTTGCCGGCGCGCTTGGCCTGCTCGCGCTCGGCCGCCAGGCTGGTGAGCAGCTCCGGGATGATGCCGGCAACATCGCGCCGGAAACAGGCGCCGTTCGGAGCGCGGACAACGCCGGCGGCGGGAACCTCCCCTGGCCCCTCCTTGGCCAGGAGGGGGACCCGATTCGGAACGTACGTCAGCGGGTCGATGTTGAAGGTGCGGATGATGCTCGGGTACAGGCTCTTGAAGTCGAAGACCAACACGTTCTGATACAACCCCGGCTTCGACTCCATCACGTACCCGCCGGTGATCACGGCCTCACGCTGGTCGGCGCCCACCGACGGCGCCACCACCCCGCGCGCACGCAGGGCGTTGAGATAGAGCGAGTCCACCGACGCAATCGCCGCACTGACACGGTCGAGCTGCATGCCGGTGAGCAAGCTGCGCTCGATGGTCAGGTCGACCAACCCGGTCCGCTCCAACAGCTCGAGCACCAACCGCGCATCCTGAAGATTGTAGTCGACCAGTCGCTGGGGATCGCCGCGATACAGGGCTTCGATCTCCGTATGGCGGCCATCGCCGGTGATGAGCTTGCCCTTGCCGAGGAAGGCCTGCGCCGCCGTTTCGAGCTTGTAATCGTCCAGGCGAATGAAGGCGCCACGCATCAACGAGAGACCATCCAGCACCTGCCGGCCGAAGACGACGGCACGTGATTCACGCGTGAACGACGGGTCTTTGCGCAAATCGAACTCGTCATCACTGCGGCCGATGGCGAAGCGGACACCGTGCCGCCGCGCCACCCGCGCCAGAAACGCCAGATCGAAATCGACGACGTTCCAGCCGGTGATGACGTCCGGGTCGAGGTCCCGGAGCAGCTCGAGAAAGCGGCGGATCGCCGCCTGCTCCGAGGGCACGCACTCGGCGTTGCCCAACACGCCTTCGTGCACGATGATGACACGGTCCATGCCGCACCCGAACAGGGCAATGGAATACAGCCGCTCGCCCTCCAGGCTGGTCTCGATGTCGATCGACAGGACCTTCAATCGCGGCACCCAGCGCGCCGGCCGGAGGTTCGGATTGCGGTAGACGCGGCCCAGCCGCGGCCGGGTTTCGCCGGCACCGTCCAGTTCAAAGGCGCCGCGGATACCACGATCGATCA
>DASVHW010000287.1 GCA_036382395.1 Candidatus Binatia bacterium
CTGCTGTTGAAGGTGCTGGCGCACAACATCCGCTGCCTGATACACGGCATGTACGAGTTGGGGATCAATCCGAGCTTTTGTGCAACCCCGGTTCCTGCACAAAAGCTGGCGACGTTATGCTAGCTTTTGTGCAAAGCCCCCCCGGCGCAACCGTCACGTTGTTTCCTAGTGTTGGACTCGCTCTTGGTCGGTTCGCGGGATAGTCTTGTGCGCAGGAGGGCCAATCGTGTTTGTCGTGACCAACCGTATTCCCGTGGCCACAGGCCATGAGTCAGATTTCGAAGAGCGCTTCCGCCAGCGGGCGCATCTCATCGACCGCTCGCCCGGATTCATCAAGAACCAGATCCTGCGGCCGGTGCAGCGCCGCTTCAGCCACCAGACCGGACAATGGGAAGAGACCGCAGAGCAAGGCTATTACCTGGTGCAAACCTACTGGGAAAGCGAACAAGCGTTCTGGAATTGGACGAAGAGTGAGTCGTTCCGCAAGGCCCACAGCAATCGACCGCCCGCCGAGATGTTTGCCGGCCCCAACGTGCTGGAGATTCACGAGGTGGTTCTCAGTACGGATCGGCGCGAAGCTCCCGAAGGGTAGGGGCGGGCGCACGGCCGTGCGCCCGCGCGCACCCGGCGCCGACGCGCCCGGTGTACACAATTCTCCACCGCGGTTGTACCAACTTGTGCACCGGAAGGGGGGAAATCAGAGGGTCGTCCGTCCCTTTTGCTGGCATGCCGCTTGCCTTCTCATCGGTTAACAAGCGGGAGGTAGGGCATGCAGCTGATGGCGACCGGGAAATGGTCAAAAGTGGAAAAACGGTGGAAGATGCTAGTGGCCTTGCGCCGCCCGGCTGGTGGCCCGCCCGCCTCAACCCCTGAGCAACGCGAGCTGCGCGGCCCCGCGCGGCGGCGCTTCCGCAAGAATCCCAAGATATAGCTCGAAAGTCTGGGCCCCCCAACCCACCCCGTCCGGCGAGAGGCTTCGGCCGCTCGCCGGATGGGGCCACGCCCTGCGACTGCCGCCGCCACACTGTCAAGGGCGGTTGGCATGACGCTGGAAGCGGGCCACCGCACGGTTGTGCTCTTCGAAGGTGCGCGAGAAGGCGTGCGTTCCATCGTTGCGCGATACGAAGTAGAGATACGGCACTTTTGCCGGCGTCACCGCGGCACGGAGCGCCGCCAGACCCGGATTGCAGATGGGGCCCGGTGGGAGCCCCTGGTGCAGATAGGTATTGTAGGGCGAGTCCACCGCGATGTCCGCCGCCGTGGGTGCGCCGTGCACGTCGCGACCGTATGTGGCGGTGGGGTCCGACTGCAGGGGCATGGCCAGTTGCAGGCGGTTGTGGAACACCGCGGAAACCAGGGCGCGCTCGTCGGTGACCCCGGTCTCCTTCTCGATCACGGAGCCCAAGACGACCATGTCGCGTCCGCTCATGTCGGAGTCGAGGCGGAGCGGCTGGAGCCGCGCGGTCTCCTCATGGAAGTGCTCCACCATCACGGCCAGGATGCGCTCGGGCGGCGTGCTCCACGCGAAAGCGTAGGTGTCGGGAAACAGATACCCCTCCAGGCCGCTGCCGGGCACATCGAGGCTGAGCAGAAAGTGCGGGTCGTGGGCCAGGCAGAGGAATTGATCCGCGCCGCCAAAGCCGGCGGTCGCGAGTAGCGCGGCCACCTGGCTGAGGGTGCTGCCTTCCGGGATGGTGACGCGGTGCAACGCCGCCATCGGCGAGCGCAGCAGGGCGAGCACCTCGAGCGGCGAGAGGGGTTGATCGAAACGGTAGTCGCCGCTGCGGACCAGGCGGTCCAGCGCCTTCCAGCGCGCCCACAGGCGCAGCACCCAGGCGTGCCGGACCACGCCCGCCGCTTGCAGCCGGGCGCTGGTGGTGCGGAAGGGCTCTCCCGGTCCAATCGATACCACTGCGCCACCGGGTGGTAATGCCACCGGCGTGATCAATTGGCGCCACGTCCAGAAGGTCGCCCCGCCGGTGAGGGCAAACAACAACGTGCCAAGCACTAGGCAGCGCCGGAATAATCGAGCCATTGCTGCCTCTAGTCATCGCCTCATTTACGCAGTGAATCAATCTTGTCGAGCGGACGAGGGGCGCCGTACGCGCGCCGCTGTGCGGGGGGACGACTCCGAACATTAGCTCGATCCGACTCTCTTCTCACCGCCACCGCTCTGTGACAGACTCATGGCATGTCACCCGGATATTTTGCAGGACCAAAGCCGCGTGTGTTCGGCCATCGCGGTGCAGCCGCTCTGGCACCGGAGAATACGCTCCCGTCATTTGCACTGGCGCTTGCGCTCGGTGCCGACGTGCTCGAGCTCGACGTTCACGGCAGCCGCGACGGCGTGATCGTGGTCATCCACGACCCCATGCTGGAACGCACCACCAACGGCAGCGGCGCGGTGGGTGAGCATTACTGGCACGAGCTGCAGCAGCTGGACGCGGGGCACCAGTTCTCGCGTGACGGTCGTGACTTTCCGTATCGGGGCCAAGGTGTCCGCTTGCCGATGCTGGAAGCCGTCCTGCATAGCTTCCCGTTGGCCCGCTGCAACATCGAGGTGAAGCAAGAGCAGCCGCCGATCGTGGAAGAGGTGGTGCGAATCATCAATCAATTGAACGCGCAAGGCCGGGTCTTGCTGGCGGCCGAGCACGATTCAATCATGAGCCACATCCGCCGCCACGCGGGCGAGATGGCGACCAGCTTCGCCACCGGGGAGGTTGGCGACTTCATCTCGCGGGTGCAGGCATCCAATTTCGACGGCTATCGTCCGGAGGGCCAGGCGCTGCAGATTCCGACCCGCTTCGGTGACATCGAGCTGGTCACCGCCGACAGCGTGGCGGCTGCCCATCGCTACGGGCTCGAGGTGCATGCATGGACAATCAACGACCGCAAGGAGATGGAAGAGCTGCTGGCGTTCGGTGTCGATGGGATCATTTCCGACCTGCCAGGACTGGCGCGGGTGGTGGTTGATGAGCGGGTGGCTGGCCGCGCCGACGGTTGACCGGAAGCCCTCACACTGAGCTGACTAAGCGACCGCTTCTTCCTTCAGTTGGCGGCCGCAGGCTGGGCAGAAGTGCGCCCGCTGGGGGACGGAACGGCCGCAAGCGGGACAGAACGCGATGCGAGCTTGGCGGCGGTTCTCGGCACGCTCCCGCGTTTGCGCCGTCTTCGCCGTATCGAGAACCTTGATGGCATCGAGGGCCTCAGCCATATACTTGTTGCGGATGCCAGTGAAGTCGGCTTCTGAAAGCTTGCCCATGCGATAATCGAACTCCAGCTCTTTGATGGCGGAATAGGCTTCGAGCTTCTGCCGCTCGAGTTTCTGCCGCTCGGACGCGCTTACCGATGGCACCCCGTCAAGCCCAGCTGGCGCGTTGGTGAAGAATGGTGCGGCAACATATGCCGCCGCCGCCACCACCATCAACAGTCCAATCGCGATAGTCATCAGAAGAAAAGCCGTCAGCGCTCAGCTGTCAGCCCTCAGCCCCTGGGAAACGTCTAGCATCTTCCTGTTCCGCCGTCACGTCGATCAGCCCTCAGCTGATTGCTGACCGCTGATGGCTCTCTCGTCACTCCCCGAAATCCTTCAGCTCCTTTTCGAGGATCTTGTCATACGGTGACGGGGCAGGGATCTCCGGAGCCTCCCCTGTGGGCGCCGCCGGATGACTGCGGGCGCTCCAGCGCAGGATGGTCAGCCCCACCAGCAATCCGCCAATGGCAAGCATGAAAAAGGGCGTGACCCACGCGAGGATATTGAATCCGGAGGTCGTCGGGGACGACAAGATCTTCTCACCGTACTTGCTCTTGAAGTAGGCCAGAATCTCTTCTCTCCCCTTACCCAGGTCCATCTGGGCGCGAATCTCCTGGCGCAATGGTATAGCCGAGCCGCACTGCAGGTGATTGCAGGCGTGTACCGTCAATCCACAGCCGCACTGGCAGGTGAGTGATTCTTCGATGTCCTGGAATGAAGCCGGAGCCGCACCCAACACGCTCCGCACGCGTGGGACGAAGGCGCCGGCCAGCAATGCGACGGCGCACAACACGACGGCGAGTCCGAGGCGCCGCGGCAGATGTCTACCCATGGCCGCTGTGGCGCTCACTCCGTGGCCACGGCCTGGGGGCCGCGGCTGGGTGCGTAGGCGGGCGCCCGCGCGGGCGCCCGGCTCGGGACGATGGTTACAAGCGTTCCGAGAGCCAACACCACCCCACCCCACCACATCCAACCCACCAACGGATTGATGTACGCTTGAATCGTCGCCATTTTCGACGCTTCGTCGTAGCTGCCGAGGACGAGGTAGAGGTCTGCGCCGACCGTGGAGCGAATCGCGACCTCGGTCGTAGGCTGCTGGGGCTTCTTGTAAAACCGCTTCTCCGGCCGCAGCGTATCGATCTGACGACCATGGTCGAGGATCGCGACATCGGCGGTCAGGTACGCGATGTGTGGCGTCTCGTGCGACTTGACGCCGTCATAGCGGAGGGTGTACCGCCCCATCGGGAAGGTATCGCCCGGTTTGACGGTGATCTGCTTCTCCACTTTGAACGCCGAGGTTCCAGTGATGGCCAGGAATATCATGACCACGCCGAGGTGAATGATGTAGCCGCCGTAGCGGCGGCGATTCTTGCCGATGAGATGGAGCAGCGCGGTGAGCGAGTTCTCACCTACCATGGCCTGGCGGGCGCGAATACCGCGATGAAACTCCATGACGATGGTGGTCAGAACGAACGCACAGAGACAGAAGGAGATGATGGCGTAGTAGTGGCGCACGCCGCTGGCAAACAGGATGATGCCCACGAGCAGGCCGAGAGATACCGGCATCAGGAAATTCTTCTGCAGGTTCCGCGCCGAGGCCCGCCGCCACGCGATCACCGGACCGACGCCGGTGAGGAACAACAGCACCAGGCCCAGGGGGGCGTTGACCTTGTTGAAGAACGGCGGGCCCACGGTGATCTTGATGCCGCGCACGGCTTCGGAGATGACCGGGAACACCGTTCCCCAAAAGACGGCGAAGGCGATACCGACCAGAATCAGGTTGTTGAGCAGAAACGTGGATTCACGCGAGAGCACGGAATCGAGTTCGTTCTCGCTCTTCAGCTGCGGCAGACGCCAGATGAGCAGGCCGATGGAGACCACCAGCGTGGCGCCAAGGAATCCGATGAAGAATGGGCCCAAGCCGGACTGCGTGAAGGAGTGGACGGACGAGATCACCCCACTGCGGGTGAGGAAGGTGCCGAAAATCGTTAGGGCGAAGGTGAGGATGACCAACACCATGTTCCACACTTTCAGCATGTTCTTCTTTTCCTGGATCATGACCGAATGCAGAAACGCGGTGCACGTCAGCCACGGCAGGAAGGCCGCGTTCTCCACCGGGTCCCAGGCCCAGTAGCCACCCCAGCCGAGCACTAGATAGGCCCACTGGGCGCCGAACAGGTTGCCCATGCTGAGGAAGAACCACGCCAGCAGCGTCCAGCGCCGCGTCGTCCGGATCCATTGGTCGCCGAGCTTGCCGGTGACCAGCGCCCCCATCGCGAAGGCAAACGGGATGGCGCAGCCGACGTAGCCGATATAGAGCGACGGCGGATGGATGGTCATCCAGTAGTTCTGCAGAAGCGGGTTCAGGTCCTGACCTTCAGCGGGCGTGAACGCCAGCCGCTGAAACGGCGGCGTGATGAAGTTGAGCATCGCCAGAAAGAAAATCGCGACGATCATCAGGACCGCGGTGACGTAGGGCATGAGCTCGCGATTGCGTTCGCGGTTTTGCAGCAACACCACCGCCGTCATCGAGGTCAGGATGAACAGCCAGAAGAGTAGGGACCCGGCTTGGCCGCCCCAGAGGGCTGCAATCACGTATTGTAGCGGCAGGGTGCTGCTGGTGTAGTGGGCCACATACTCGAGGCTGAAATCATGCGTCACCAGCGCGTGCATCAGGGCTGCCACGGCGATCGTTACCAGCCCCCACACCGCCAGCGCCGCATGCTCCGCGCTGGCAATGAAGTCGCGCTTACGCCAGTACGCCCCGGCCAACGACATGCCGACCGCATAGAGCGCCAGCACCAAGCCGATGACCAACGCCAAAGAACCTACGTCTACCATCACATCCCCTATGGCTTAGCCGTTTCGGCTTCGTACTTCGAAGGACAGGAGGTCAGTAGGCTCTGGGCGTAAATCATGCCGTCACGGTATTTCCCCTCAACGATCACGTCGCTTCCGCCAGCTGCCTTGAACATGTCGGGTGCGATGCCGACGAAATGAACCGGCACGGTGCCATCGTTGCTGCCGTCGGTTTTGAATTCGCCCAGCCGAAAGTTCAGTTCCTCACCCATCGGGGTCATCTTCTTGGCCACGCTGCCCAGCTCCACGCGGCCGGCAACCCGAATGCCTTCGTTGGCCAAACTTTCCTTCTGGGCGAGAAACTCGTTGATGGTGAAATAATATACGGCGGTCTGCCGCACGCCAGAATACATCAGGTACCCCACGGCCCCAGCTAGCAGAAACGCCGCGACCACGAACCGCGCTTTTCTATTCATAGGTACTGCTCACGCTAGAGAATCCCCTAGCCCGTTTCAAGCAAGCGCTATACCGGGGCAGAGCTGGATTCCTCAACTTTACGAATGCTGAGAACTAGCGGGTCTCCGTTCTCACGGTTGGGAATAGCCCTTCCACGTAGCGGGCAATAATGTCAGTTTCGATGTTGACCGACTCCCCCGGACGTTTGCGGAGCAAGCTCGTGTGCTCTTGGGTGTACTCAACCAATGACACGGCGAAGCTGTCGGCGGTCTTGTCGATGATTGTGAGGCTGGCTCCGTCGATGGCGACAGGCCCCTTCACCACCATGTAGCGCAGGAGTTCCGGTGGCGTCCGGAAGCGCACAATTATCGCGTTTTCCTCAGGCTCCACAGACTGAATAGTTGCCGTTCCCTCAACGACACCACGAACGATGTGGCCGCTGAGCCGGTCCGTCGGGCGTACCGAGCGCTCGAGGTTGACCCGATCCCCGGGCTTCAATACCCGAAGGTTGGAGCGGCGATAGGTCTCGGGCATGACATGCGCCTTGAAGGAATTGCTGTCGAACTCCGCCACGGTCAGGTCGACGCCGTTAATCGCGATGGAGTCACCCAGCTTGGTGTCTTCCAGTATCTGCCGCGCGCGGATGCGAAGTTCTCCAGTTCCCGTCTCAGCCACTTCGCCGACTTCTTCGATGATTCCCGTAAACATATGAGGCCATAGATTGCAGGTTCCGGGACTGCAACGCAAGGCGCAAAACGGGTACAATCTCTGCAAATGGTTGTACACGAGACCGATGTCGTCGCGTGCCCGTAACCTTGCTCTTGCGGGGAGAAGGACGGCGGCAAGCTGTATATTGTCGATTACGAGCCGGAAGCCGGTCTGGTCACGAACCTGGTGTTCTCAGCCTACCTCTGGCTCTTCGAACCCAGGCATATGGCTCAGTTTCTGCGGTATGATTGGGCAAAGATACTTCTGAGTGTTGGCATTCGGGTCGACGGCGTGGAGAAACATTTGTTTTCCAAGTTGATCTCCACAACAAAGCCGTGCGCCAGAGTTGCGACTGCTCCCTAAGCCAGCACGCCTGGCTTCTTCAAAAACTCCACCAGTGCCGTGTTGAACTCCGCGGGGCGTTCCATCGGCGACATGTGTCCGGCTCCGCGGATTACCGCGCGCTGACACTTCGGAATGGCGTCGGCCATGGCGGTCATGACCTCCACGGGCGTGATGGCATCGTGCTCGCCCACCACGGTGAGGGTCGGCACGTCGATGTGGGTCAGGTGCTCGGTGGAATCTGGCCGCGTCGCCAACGCGCGCAGGGCGGCCTCGAGCGTTGCCGGTGGTGTCGCGAGCATCATTCGGCGTACGTCTTCAACGACCTGCGGCTGCTGCTCGAATGCGGCGGCGGCAACGAGTTTGGGCAGCATGGCTTCGACCACGGCCGTGGGGCCGGTCGCGCGCACCCGTTCGATCAACGCCATCCGATCGGCGACCCCAGCCTGCGTGTCGGCGTCGGCGCGCGTGTCGCAGAGGATCAGGGCACGCACGCGCGTGGCGTACTTGCGGTGGAACACGAGGGCAACGTACCCGCCCATCGACAGACCGCAGACGATCGCGCGTTCCCGGCTGTGCATCGCGTCGAGCAGGGCCGCAAGGTCATCGGCCAGGCGCTCGATCGTCAACGTATGCGTACCCAACGGGCTGCGCCCGAAACCGCGTTGGTCGGGCACGATCACCTGGCAGCGCTCCGCCGAGGCCTCCGTCTGTGCATTCCACATGGTGTGATCCAGGGGAAAGCCGTGGAGCAGCACGATCGGCGTTCCGTTACCGCGTGCCACGGCGTGCAGGTCGATGTCGTCTATCCTATATGTGTCAGGCATTCCGTCCTCCGCGTGCTTTCCTCTTCTGATTGCCTGTCCCCTTGGCCTTCCGTCAAGCCGCCGTGAGTACGCATCGGCTAGAGGAGCCAGGCGTAGCCGTCCCGCAGCGCCGCACCTCCACCACTTTCGAGAAGCCGGCCATGCGCAAGGATGACGCGGTCGAAGTCCCAAGTGAGGATGCGCGTCAAGCTGTCGCGCGCTGCAGCCCGATCGCGAACCAGGATTCTTTCCAACAGGCTCGGGCCACAGCGGCCATATGCGCCGATGAGCCGGAAGATCAATCGGGTCAGTGACGGGCTGTCGTCATGGATGTTGAACACCAGATCCGACACGATGAGTGTTCGGCTCGCCCGGTGCAAGAAAACCACCTCGTTCAGCAGCGGGTAACCGTGAACCAGCAACTGGTCGATCTGATCGCGCCAGCCGGGTGGCGCGTCTGCGTTCAGGACTCCACGGACGGCGAGGTCTGGCCGCTTGGTCTCGAGGCCTGGGGCGACGAAGAGTGCCAGGTCTGGATACGCCCGCGTGTACTCGCCGGCATAGAGATGGTGAAATCGGTTGGGAGCGACGACAAATCGCGGCACACCGAGACGACCCAACTCACCGCGGAGCCCGGCGTCGAGAGTCACCGGGGAATGGAGAAACAACTTCTCCTCGGGCAGACGGATCACGGTCATGCGCGTTCCGACTTCCACGCCGCCGAAGCGCTGCGGCCGCTCGGTCACCCACAGGTTCGGGGCTAGTTCCCTGAGCATAGTTGTACCTCCGTGCTAACGCGCTGTTGCAGGCTCCAGTACAACGACCGGAATGCGCCGGGTCGTGCGTTGCTGGTACTCGGCGTAGCCACGCTCGCGCGCGACGACCTCCGTCCAGAGCCGGACACGTTCGTCCCCCTCCGCCTCATGCGCCACAACCGGGATGTGTTTGTTTCCGACCTGAATCTCGGCCCTGGGG
>DASVHW010000288.1 GCA_036382395.1 Candidatus Binatia bacterium
CATCACCACCGACTTGACGCTGGTGCCATGCACGGAAGATTTCATGCGGCAGGTAGGTGGGTCGGCGTCGGTGCAGTACCTGGTGTTCAACGAATTCGAGCAACGGTTTTCGACCAGCAAGCCGGTGAATTGCTTCTCGGAGATCCAGCTTTGCAACATCGACACACCGCAGTGCCGGCGCTCGATTTTCAACGTGAACGTCGCGGGTACGCTGACCGGGCAGACGCGTATTAGCCCGAGCGGCAGTGGCCTCCTTGGAGTGGCGATCGAGAGTCACACTCCGTCATCGGGGCCTGCCCGAAGCGCAGCGTTCAACTTGCATTTCAGTGGATCAAGGGACAACGCAGACACGATCACGCTTTTCTAGCGAAGGGAAGGTTCTCGGATCGCATTGAGAAGGCGGGGTGCCGATTGGCACCCCGCCTTTTTTTGTTGGTGCAGGGTTATATGGCCGGCGTTATCCGGAGGGAATCGCCGGGTGAACCGCAATAAAGGTGCGGTCTTCAGTTGCTTTAGCCCGGCTGGCGGCGGATGGCAGTTTCCACAAAGTCGATGACAGTACTCTCTAGCGCCGTCTTGTTGAGGGCATTGATCTCCTGTATGCCCGTCGGGCTAGTGACGTTTACCTCGGTGAGATAGTCGCCGATGATGTCCAACCCGACGAAGTAAAGGCCATCCTCCCGCAGACGGGGCGACAGGGTGTGGGCAATGAGCCGGTCCCGGGCGGTGATGTCGGCCGGGATACAGGTGCCGCCGACGTGGATGTTACCTCGATGCTCGTCCTCGCGCGGTACCCGCAGTGTGGCCCCGATCGGATCGCCGTTCAGGAGCAGCAGGCGTTTGTCGCCCTGTCGAATCTCTGGCAGGTAGCGCTGGCCCATGATGGGGCGGCGCCCGTTATCCGTCGATATCTCAAGCAGAGCGTTCAGATTCCGGTCGTTACGGCGCAGGTGGAAGATGCCGGCGCCGCCGCATGCGTCGAGGGGCTTGATGATCATCTCGCCACCGAGTTCATCCATGAATGCCTTGAGCCGCGCCATCTCGCAGGTGACGATGCTCGGTGGGATGACCGTAGGAAAGTTGAGGGCGTAGAGTTTTTCGTTGGCCTCGCGCAGACCGCGCGGATCATTCAGGACGAAGGCTCCGGAGGCCCGCGCTAGGCTGAGAATATAGGTGGCAAAGATATAGAGGAGATCGACGGGAGGATCCTTGCGCATGAAAACGGCGTCGAACCAGGTGAGTGGCTCCGTGCGCTCCTCGAGCAGCTGATAGTGAGGGGTTGCGCGAGCGACGGTTGCCCGGCGGAAGCGGGCCTGCGGTACGCTGTTGGTTACGAACAGATCCGCGACGTTGCAGTAGTATACCGCGTGCCCGCGCGCCTGACTCTCCAGCATGAAGACGAACGTGGTGTCGTTGTCAGGCAGCACGCGCTCGATCGGATCCATTACAAACAAGAGGCGATGGGCCATGTGGGCGTATGCTACGAGTCAAATGCCGTTGCTGCAAGCAGGACCGAAGGCGGGGCGGTGGCTCAGTTAGCCCGACGCTGGAGCAAGGTTCATCGCTCGCTCCGGCTCAAATCGCCCCAGAGGAATTGGCAGAGGGTGACGGCGGCGAGCGCGGCGGTCTCGGCTCGGAGGACACGCGGGCCTAAGCTCAGGAGTTGGAAACCGGCGGCGGCTGCCCGTTCCGCTTCTGCCGTGCTGAACCCCCCTTCCGGGCCGATCACCATGAGCACCTCGTGCGCTCCCGGGTGCCGTTCCGCGCTGGCCACACTCCGCGCAGGATGTCCCTCCCAAAAAAGCAGGCGGAGCACTTCGCGGCGAGACAGGAGATCATCAAAGCAGATGGGTGCGCCAATGGGTGGTACCGTGCTGCGCTGGCACTGCTTGGCGGCACTGCGCGCAATGCGCTGCCAGCGTTCTTGCCGATCGACGGAAGGATGGCCGAGGCTGCGTTCGCTGGTGAAGACCAGCAATTCGCTCGCTCCCAACTCAGTGGCCTTTTCGACGACGAGATCCATCTTGTCGGCTTTGAGCGATGCTTGGGCGAGAACGAGGTGTAACGGCGACTCCCGTTCCGGCAGTTGGTTGGGACTTAGACTGATGACCGCATGGTGTCGATCAAGAGCCACCACAACCCCGTGCCGTTGGTGGCCGCGTCCGTCGCTCAGAATGAGATCACTCCCGATCCGTAGTCGCCGTACGCGTAGATGCCGCAGCTCCGGGCCGGCGAGAAGCGCCTGCGTGCCCGTCAGCGTCTCGGGACTGACCAAGAATCGTGGTGGCGTCACCGTTGCGCTCTCTGCTCCAATGCCAACGTCAGCCAGCCGGCCTCCTCGTAACGTTTGCTGATCTCGAAACCCAACGCCTCATAAGCGCGATGGACGCGATGCTCGTCGCTGGTGAACAGCCCAGAGCAGATCAAAAGGCCTGTTGGAGCGAGGAGCCTGGCGAAGCGGTCCGCCAATTCCTCCAGAAGGTTTGCGAACAAGTTTGCCGTGAGCAGGTCGAAGGCTCCCGGCACCGCATCTATTTCCGACGCGAAGTGAATCTGCTCTTCTACGCCGTTACGGGCTGCGTTTCCTGCGGCAATCACCACTGCCAGTGGATCGATGTCCACGGCCCACACCTCCGGCACTCGCAGTTTGGCCAGCGCAATGGCGAGGACACCCGAGCCGGTCCCGACGTCCAGCGCCCGTCGGATCGATCGCTGTTCTGTTGCCCAATCGAGCAAACTCAAGCAACCGCGGGTGCTGGCGTGCTGGCCGGTGCCGAACGCCATTCCAGGCTCGATCACGACAGCGACACGATTGGGTGGCGCTAGAGCGTCCCAGGGTGGACAAATATACAGGCGATTCCCGATGGCTTGGGGGTGAAAATGCAGCTTCCAATTCTGCGCCCAGTCTTCTTCGGCGATTTGCTGGACGCGAACGGTTGCGGCGTCGAGCGGAGAGCCGAGGTCGGCGCAGAAGCGGCGTAGGGATTCAAGCGGGGGCGCGGCCGCATAGTAGGCCATGAGGTACACTTTACCCTCACGCTCTTCGAGCTGAAGTCCCGGAGCGCCGCTTTCGGTCAGAAAGTTCGCGACCGCGTCGCTGTATTCCTGCGAGACCTCCACCCTGAGTTCGTACCACATCGCCGGCATGGCTCCCTATGACATACGGCGGGAGGCCTAAGCAATCTAACCAAGAGGCCACTGCGCCGCATCGGCTTGACCGCAAACAGGGCGTCCTCTATTCGTCGCTTATGGGACGAAGCTGGCTACGCATCGCGCATCGCGGCGCGTCGGGCAGTGCGCCGGAGCATACGCGCTGCGCCTTTGAGCGTGCGCTCGCTCTGGGCGTCGATATGATTGAACTCGATGTCCAGCTGAGCCGAGACCAGGAGTTGGTCGTCCTGCACGACCGTGAGTTGGAACGGACCACCACCGGGACCGGCCTGGTGCGCGACCATGATTTCCCCGACCTCATGACCTTGGATGCGGGGAGCTGGTTTGCGCCTGAGTTCGCTGGCGAGCGCGTGATGAGCCTGCGTGAAGTCGTGCTGCTCGTGGCTGATCGAGCCCGTCTGAATGTCGAGATCAAGGCACCGCCGCAGGACTGGCACGTTCTGGCGAAGGAGCTTACGACATTGCTGCGGCGCCAGGGACAGCTCCACAGAACGGTCATTTCCAGCTTCGAGCCCGGGGCGCTACAGGCGCTCCGCACCCAGGCGTCCGACGCCAGGCTGGGGCTGCTCTGGCAAGGCCCTGATTTCACCGAGGCGTGGCGCTGGTTGCGCGAGTTGCATGCGGCCTCAATCCACCCGCATTGGCTGCTGGTGAGAGAGGATTTCTTGTGCACAGCGCGTCAGCATGGTGTTCAAGTGCTCGTGTGGACCGTCAATGAGGTGGAAACCATGCGAGAATTGGTGCGGCGCGAGGTCGATGGCATTATCAGCGACTTCCCTGAGCGTTTTCGGCTCGTTGCTGGCCCGGCGCTGGAGGTCGGAACGGCTTGACTCTGGCATCAAAAGAACTAAAGTGACCGAGTTTGACGCCCCAGGTCACAGTATTCCGCATAATTTCGGTGGCGTGCGTCCATCCCATATGGGGAGGGGGGTGAGGGTTGCATGGCCGGGGTCCGAGTAAAGGACAACGAACCTATCGAAAGTGCAATTCGGCGTTTCAAGAAGCTGTGTGAGAAAGCTGGTATTTTGGCGGAGTTGCGGAAGCGCGAGCACTACGAAAAGCCCAGCGTCAGGCGGAAACGGAAGGCGCTGGCGGCGAAGAAGAGATTTTTGCGTCGGGTGGCACGCAGTGCATACTAGGGTGAAGCCAGCGTCGCCTGGGCCAGGTCGAACAGCAGCATGAACGGTGTTGACCTGGCCCTCGCTTTTCTGTTGATGCTCTGCGCCCTTCGCGGATATTGGCGTGGCTTTTTCCGGGAGAGTTTCGGATTGTTGGCGCTGGTCGGGGGAATTGCGGCGGCTATCAAATTCGCCTCGCTCGGCGCAGGCATGGCGCAGCACCACCTTCGGCTCCCGCCGCCGGTCGATGCCGGAGTAGCATTCGTTGCGATCTTTGTTGCCGTCCATACCGGCGTGAATTTCATCGGGGTGCTCCTGGATCGTCTGACCGCTGCCTTGTTCTTGCGGGGCATCAATCGGCTCGCCGGTGCAGCTCTCGGTGCCGGGAAGGGCGCGGCAGTCCTCGGCCTGATCCTGCTCTTCTTGCACTTGTTCCCTGTCGTTCCGGAACTTGACGGGCAGATCATGAGTTCTGCGATCGGCCGTCCGTTGGTGAACGCAGCCGGTAATGCGGTGCGCTACGGACTGCAGTCCACGGCGCAGCCGGATACATCGAGGAAGACGTAGGCGAGCGATGGCCGGCAAAATCCCCGACGAGACTCTCCGGACGATTCGAGAACGGGTGAGCATCGTTGAGGTGGTATCCGGGCATGTGAGCCTGAAGAAGGCCGGCCGCAACTATCTCGGCCTCTGCCCGTTTCACGCAGAGAAGACGCCTTCGTTCAACGTCAATGAGGAGCGCGGGCTGTTCCATTGTTTTGGCTGCGGGGTGGGCGGAAACGTCTTTCGGTTCTTGATGCTGGCCGACCGCATCGAATTCCTTGAAGCGGTAGAAGTGCTCGCGCGTCGCGCCGGCGTGACTCTCCCGAAGCGCAATGAACTTGGGAGCACGGGTGAGCAGCACGACCAACTCATTCGGTTGAATGAACTGGCACAACGCTGCTTTCGAGATGCGTTGCAGTCGCCCCAAGGCTTGGTGGGCCGTCAGTACCTCGATAAGCGTGGCCTCAGCCCGGCGACAATCGAACGCTATGGCCTCGGTTTTTGTCCGGCCAATGGTTCGGGATTGTCAAAGATTTTGACCCCGAAACCGGTGGCGACGCAAAAGGCCATCGAACTCGGGTTGCTCGGACGACGAACGAATGGGACGATGTACGACCGGTTCTGGGGAAGGGTGACGTTCCCGATCCGCGACGGCAGCGGTCGCATTGTCGGTTTTGGCGGGCGCACGCTTGGCAGCGATCATCCCAAATACCTCAACTCGCCTGAATCGCCGTTGTTCAGCAAAGGCCGAGTCCTCTATGGGCTGTTTGAGGCACGGCAGGCGGTGCGGGACGCCGAACGCATACTCATCGTCGAGGGCTATCTTGATGTGCTAGCGCTCGTTGAGGCGGGGATTGGTTACGCCGTTGCAAGTCTGGGCACGGCACTGACCTTGGACCAGCTCAGACACGCAAAGCGCTTCGCTGGCGAACGAGCAGCCGTCGTGGTGTGCTTCGATAGTGACCCCGCTGGAAAGAAGGCTGCGGACCGGGCCTTTACCGTTTTCAGCGCTTGTCTTCAGACGGGGGTGTGGGGGCTCGCCGCCTTTCTACCAGAGGGATTCGATCCCGATAAGTTCGTTCGGACGCATGGTGCTGCCGCGACGCTGTCGATCCTGGAGAAGGCAGGGCCGCTGTGGGAATTTTTCCTGCAACGCCATGATCCGGGCTCGGATGCCACCGTGCCTGAGCGCGTCCGCGCTGCTGAGGAGATCAAGGCAGTCATAGATAATATCCGTGATAATTACCCCACGCAGTACAGTATTCTGGCGACACAGGCGGCGCAGCGCCTGCGGATCGACGAAGCGTCCTTTCGTCAGATCCGATCGGTGTCTCTGACACGAAAGCCGGCGCCAGCCGGCGACAAAGTCGAACCCCTAGCGGCGTTTCGGTCTGAAGAAGCCACCTTGATCGTCGCCATGGCATTGGACCGTGAGGTGGCCATGCGGGTGTCGCACCGGAGCGTGCTGGATGCGTTTAGCAGCCACGCTCTTGCCGATGCCGGCCGCGTGTTAATCGCGGCCTGGGAGCGCGATCACGACTGCGCTGGGGTTATCGATCAATTGCCGTCGTCTATCGCGGAGCAGGTCACCGCCGGATTGCTGGGCAAAGGACCTCTGGCGACCGGCGACCGCCTTCAAGCGGCCAAAGACTGCATCGAGCGCATCGAACGGCGCGGGCACGGAAGGGAGGCAAAGGCGCTGCTTGCCACCCTGCGGCAGGCTGAGGCCAGCGGCGACGATGCGCGCTACCGCGAAGCGCTGACACGGAAGAATGCGCTCCTTCGGCGAAAGGAAATTGATGATAATTGAACCGGAATCGTTAGGGAGTGACGAGGAGCGCTTGATTTCTCCGCTGGATGCTGCCATCAGCATGGGGCTGATTGTGTTACCGGCGTGTGAACTGCGCCACGGGCCCATAGCTCAGCTTGGTCAGAGCCGCCGGCTCATAACCGGTAGGTCCCAGGTTCGAATCCTGGTGGGCCCACTGGATTTAAATGCCGTGGAAGAACGCCTTGAGTGAGTCTGTAGAAACGCCGATCGATAGGTTAGCCGCACTGCAGGAGATCGACTGCGGGCTGCGCGAGAAGACCGAGCTGGCTCAGAGCCTCGAACGCGAAATGACCGAGTTCGAAAACGAGCTGGCACTGCAGCGCGAGCGGACCGGTGCCGCGCAGGCGGAGCGTGATGCGGTCGACGCTCGCCGCCGTGAACTCGAGGCGCACCTCGAAGACGAGGAAGCCAAGATGACAGACCGCCGCATGCGTCTGAACCGCGTGCGCAACGAGAAAGAGCTCCAATCCATTCGGCGCGAGATCGAGATCGGAAAAGAAGCGAACCAGCAGACCGAAGAACAATTGCTGGCCATTTTTGAGTCTCAGGAGAAGTTTAACGCCGCGGCGAAGGAAGCCGAGACGCTTCTGCGTGAACTCGAGCAGACCGGGACGGCCAAGGTCGCCGAGCGGCGGGTGCGTATCAGCCAGCTGAAAGCCGAGGTAGAAAGCCAGCGTGAGGGCCGCGCCCGCCTGGCGGCCACCCTGGACAGAAACCTCCGGAAAAAATATGAACAGATCTTCGAACGACGCGGCGGTACCGCCGTAGTCGAAGTGCGCAACGGAACCTGCCTCGGCTGTCACATGAATCTGCCCCCGCAGTTTTTCAACGAACTGCAGCGTACCCGCGAGGTACGGCTATGCCCGAGCTGCCATCGAATCTTGTTCTGGCGGCCGGAACGCCTAGACCAGGCAGAAACACCACGCTAAACTCTGATTTGGGCTGGAGGAGGTCGGGCGGTCGCCTGCGCTGGCAAAACCAGCACGGGAGGAAAGTCCGGACTCCATAGGGCAAAGGTGGCCGTTAACGGCGGCCCCGAGTGATCGGGGGAAAGTGCCACAGAAAAGAGACGGCCTCCGGCACGGCCGGAGGAGTCGGTGAAAAGGTGAGCTGTATCACCAGCAGGTCCGGTGACGGACCTGCTCGGTAAACCCCACCTGGAGCAAGACCGATAGGAGGGATGCGTTGCCCGCGCAGCCTCCGGGTATGTCGCTAGAGTCGGCCGGCAACGGCCGACCCAGAGGAATGACCGCAGACCTTCCCTAGTAGGGGAGGTGACAGAATCCGGCTTATAGACCACCTCCAGCCCGAATTCCCCTTTTTCCCCCAACCGTAGCTTTTTTCTTGACAGGTCCGCCGCACGGGCCTATAGTTCGCCGGGGTGGTGGGAAGAAGTGGGGTAGAATGGTTTAGGAGGACATGTGGTGGGGTATGTTCCGCGGAATGTTTGAGCATACCATCGACGAGAAAGGGCGCGTGAGTGTGCCCGCGCGCTTTCGCGAATTTCTGCAAGCCACAAACGACGACCGCGTCGTCATCACCAATTTCGTAATGGCTTCCGTGCGTTGTCTGGACGTATACCCGTATGCCGTTTGGCTGCAACTTGAGGAGCGGTTGCGGGCAAAGCCGCAGTTCAATCAGCGTGTCATGCGATTCCAGAATTACTACTTTGCCGCCGCTCACGAATGTACCCTCGACAGGCAGGGACGGGTTCTCCTGCCGCCGACTTTGCGCGACTACGCCGGGCTCACGAAAGACGTCGTCTTTACTGCGGCCCTAGAGAAGTTCCGCATCTGGGATCGCGACCAATGGCAGCGGGTATTTGGAGAGGCCGAGCAGGACATCATGGAACGGCCTGAGGACCTGAACGAACTCGGGATTTGAACATGTTACCGCTGTCGCTGGGACGGATCGCAACGCTGGGCACCGAACGTAAGGACGTCGAGGAGTCTGTTGTCTGGTTCAAACCAGCGAACATCGCATCCGCTACGAGTTCGGAGCTGCGGACGCTGATCACCTGGTTGGGATGTTTCGTTGCCTTGGGCGTGTTGATTGCGCTGGGCCACGTGTGGCTGCGCCTGAAAGTCGTCGATCTCGGATATCAGGTGGTCACCACGCGCCAGTTGATCGAGAAGCTTGCGCAGGAAGAGCACGAGCTTACCATCGACATCGCAACCCTCGAGGCGCCCGGTCGTGTGGAGGAGGCGGCGCGGCGCCTCGGGATGGCACGGCCGGAAAAGGGCCAGGAAGCCGCGTTGCCATGAAACCTGGAGCGTTGCGCATGCGCATCGCTGCCACGGCGGGCGTCTTCTTTATGCTCTTCGTTGTCGCGCTGGCGCGGGCGTTCCAGCTTTGTGTGATCGAGGGGGCCTCGCTCAAAGAATTGGCGGGCCGGCAGCATCGACAACGGGTTGCGCTGCCGCCTGAGCGCGGTCCCATCGTGGACCGCCACGGCGACCTGCTGGCGCTCACGGTCGAATCCGCTGCTGTCTATGCCCGTCCCCGCGCCTTGGAGCAAAGCGGCACAACGATTCCGGCCCTCTCTCGAGCGCTGGGCGTGGCGCCTGCGTTGGTTGCCGAAAAGATCAAGGCGCCAGAACGCTTTGTGTGGTTGCTACGGAGCGCTACTCCGGAGCAGGCGGAAGCGGTCGGAGCGTTGGGGCTGCCGGGCGTTGGAAGCGAGTCCACACGACGGCGCTTTTACCCCCGCGGAGATCTCGCTGGCCAGGTGGTCGGATTTGCCGGCATTGATTCCCAGGGTCTCGAAGGCGTCGAGTTGGCGTACGATCACGATCTGCGGGGCGCGCTAGAATCGCTGAGTGTGGAACGTGACGCGCGTGGCCGACGCATGCTCACCGAAGGCGCATGGCAGCCCTTGCCGCGCCAGGGTGCCAGAGTAGAGCTGACCCTGGATGCGAACCTGCAACAGGTGGCCCAAACCGAACTGCAATCGGCGGTCGCTGCGCGTCGCGCGGCTGCTGGCGTTGCCGTGGTCATGGATCCATCGACGGGCGAGATCTTGGCCTTGGCCAGCGTTCCTACTTTCGACCCGAACCAAGTCTCTACCGCGACGGCGCACCAGTGGCGAAATCGCGTCATCGCCGACTCCTACGAACCCGGTTCGACCTTTAAGGGCATCTTGGCGGCGGCTGCCCTTGAGGCCGGGGTGGTGGGCGTGGAAGACCGCATCTTCTGTGAGAACGGACGCTACGCCATCGGGCGTCGGGTCGTTCACGATCACGAACCGTATGGGTGGCTGACTTTCGCCGACGTGATAAAGCATTCGAGCAACATTGGCGCCGGCAAGGTTGGCGAGCGCCTTGGAGCGGAGCGCTTCGGCAAGGCCATCAGAGACTTCGGCTTTGGCGAGACGACCCGAATCGATCTGCCTGGGGAAGTGCCCGGCCTGCTTCGACCCGCTCAGCAGTGGGGGCGGATCAACCTGGTCACTATTAGTTTTGGTCAAGGTATCGCGGTGACACCGATGCAGTTGCTCCGCGCCTACGCGGCCATTGCGAACGGCGGAAAACTCATGCGGCCGTATGTCGTCCGCCGCATCATCGCGCCGGATGGTGCGGTGCTGCGCGAAAACAGGCCAGAGGTGGTACGCCAGCTGATCTCGCCGCGAACAGCGGCCGTGGTGACTGGACTGCTGCAGGGTGTGGTCGAGGGGGGCACCGGGACCCAGGCGCGCATCGATGGCATCCCGGTTGCCGGTAAGACCGGTACGGCGCAGAAAGTGGAGGCCGGCCGATACTCGGCGCGCGACCGGATGTCGTCCTTCATCGGATTCGTACCCGCAAATGCTCCGCGCTTCGTCATTCTGGTGGTTATCGATAGTCCCAAGACGGTCACATATGGGGGGATCGTCGCCGCCCCGGTCTTTCGGAAGATCGCGGAGTACGGAGTGGATCGCCTGGGGCTCCGCATCGCGTCGACATCAGCGTCGGTCCCCGAAGCGCAGCCGGCAAAGGCGCACTTGGTGAGTTGGAATGCGACCGATGCTGACCGCGGTATGCCGAGCTTCATCGGGCTGAGCATGCGCCAGGCGCTGATCCAAGCGGATCACGCTGGTTGGGAAGTGCAGACGCAGGGCTCTGGCTTCGTGGTGGAGCAAGACCCCCCGCCGGGTGCGCAGACCGCGAAGAGCAGAAAACTCGAACTGCGATTTGGCTCAGCAGCCGGCTGACGCTATGACCATATCAGCAATTGCCAAGCAGGTGTGCACCACGTCGATGAACTGGACCTTGCAAGACGTCGTTGCCGCCACGGGGGGAACTGCGATCCCCGGGGCGTCCGATCGGCTCTTCAGTTCGGTGACGACCGACTCCCGCCATGTGGAGCCGGGCGGGCTGTTCTTCGCATTACGGGGGCCCCAGCATGATGGCCACGATTTTGTACCGGAGGCCGTCCGCTTGGGTGTCGCCGGCGCGGTGGTCGATCATCGGATCAATCAGGTATCCGCAACTCAGGTGTGCGTGCCGGATACTCTCAAGGCGCTGGGTGATCTAGCGCTCTGGACCCGTCTGCGCAGGCCCGTTCAGGTGGTTGCCGTTACCGGCAGCAACGGCAAGACCACGACCAAGGAAATGATCGCTGCGATCTGCGCCGCCGCTGATCCTCCACCGCCACGGACGCGGATCTTGAAGACGGAAGGGAACGAGAACAATCTGATCGGTCTGCCCCGTACGGTGCTTCGCCTGCGTGGTGACGAAGCCGTCGCCGTGCTGGAAATGGGCATGAATCGACCCGGCGAGATCGCGCGTCTGACGGAGATCGCACGGCCCGATTACGCCGTCATCACGAACGTCGGACCTGCGCATCTGGCAGGCTTCGGGGGCAGTATCGCTGGTGTGGCGGCCGCGAAAGCGGAACTCTTTGCCGGTCTTACCCGGGACGCGGTGATGGCCGTCAATGCCGACGACGAGTGGGTGCGAAGGATGGCGACGCCGTTCCAGGCCCGCAAGGTCACGTTCGGTACGGAGGGCGAAGTGCGTGCCCGCGCCGTGGCGGATTTTGGAACCGACGGCATCGCGTTTGATCTCGTCATTGCGGGCCGAGCCAGCCGAGTGCGCCTGCATTTCGTCGGACACCATAACGTGGCCAACGCCTTGGCGGCGGCGGCGATCGGACATGCGATGGGCGTCAGCCTCGAGGTGATTGCCCGCGGCTTGGAGAGCGCCTTCGTCACACCGATGCGGATGCAGGTTGCACGCCTGCCGAACGGCGTGACCGTGATCAATGACGCATACAACGCAAACCCGTCCAGCGTGGAGGCCGCCTTGATGGCGTTGCGACGCTTTTCCGGACGGCCAGTGGTGGTGTTGGGGGAGATGTGGGAGCTGGGCGACGAGGCCCGGCGCGCTCACCGTTTCATCGGCGAGCGCGCCGCGGCCCTCGGCGTGCAACAGCTGTTCTTGCTCGGGGCGCAGGCCGACGCGGTGGCGGACGGCGCGCGCGCGGGCGGCATGCACCCGGACGCGATTCATGTCTGCGGCTCCCATGCCGAGGTGGCGGAAGCGGTGGCGGCCCGATGGCAGCCGGGCGACATTGTGCTCGTCAAGGGATCACGCGGCATGAAGATGGAAGAGGTGGTGCGGCTGCTGGAAAGAGCGAGGAGTATGCCGTGATGCTGTATCACCTCCTGTACCCGCTCCACGGGGCATACTCTCTCTTCAACGTCTTTCGATACATAACTTTCCGTACGCTGATTGCCGCCATCACCTCATTGCTGATTTCCTTTCTCCTCGGACCGTGGCTCATTCGGCGTCTGACGGCGCGGCAGATCGGACAAACGATCCGTCCGGACGGCCCACAGAGCCATTTGTCAAAAGCCGGCACCCCGACGATGGGGGGTACGCTGATCCTCTTTTCATTGGTACTGACGACGCTGCTGTTGGCGGACCTCACCAATCTCTATGTCTGGCTTGCCGTGGGAGTCACCATAGCCTACGCCATCATCGGCTTCGCCGACGATTATCGGAAGCTTCGGCGTGGTCACGCCCGCGGTCTGAGCGGGGCTGCCAAGTTGTTTGCCCAGTTCGGGGTGGCCCTGGTAGCCGGATTGCTCTTATTCTGGAAGCATGACTTCAGCACCGCCGTGTTCTTCCCATTTGTCAAAGAACTGCACCCCGATCTCGGTTGGTGGTACGTCCCGTTCGCGGCTGTCGTCGTGGTGGGTACTTCCAACGCTGTGAATCTCACCGATGGCCTCGACGGCCTGGCGATCGGGCCGGTGATGACCACCGCGTTCACTTACGGCGTTTTTGCCTACGTGACCGGGAACGTGAAGCTGGCGGAGTACCTCCAAATTCCTTATGTCCACGGCGCCGGGGAATTGGCCATCTTTTGTGGCGCCTTACTCTGCGCTGGCCTCGGTTTCCTGTGGTTCAATGCCTATCCCGCTGAGATGTTCATGGGGGATGTCGGCTCCCTGCCATTGGGCGCGGCGCTCGCCATCGTGGCACTGGTCACCAAACAGGAAATTGTCTTGGTGATCGTCGGCGGCGTTTTCGTCGTCGAGGCGTTGTCGGTGATCTTTCAGGTTGCGTCGTTCAAGCTCCGCCAGAAGCGCATCTTCCGCATGGCGCCGATCCACCATCATTTCGAGCTGCTGGGTTGGCCCGAACCGCAGATCATTGTGCGCTTTTGGATCATCTCGATCATCTGCGCCCTGTTGGCGCTCAGCACTTTGAAGTTGCGATGATGCTCAACGTTGCCGGTCAGCAGTTTCTTGTCATCGGTGCGGGCAAAACAGGCCAGAGTGTCGCGGCCTTCCTGGCGCGGTACGGAGCGCGCACCCGCCTGGTTGAACGAACGGCCGAGGCGCTGGCGCGGGCGACGCTGCCTGCCGGGATCGAAACCAGCGTGGGGGACAGCACTGAGGATCTGCTGCGCGGCGTCGACGTGGTCATCCCCAGCCCAGGGGTGGCACGCACACACGGGCTGCTGCGTCGCGCCGTCAGCCGCGGTGTGCCCGTCATGAGTGAGATCGAACTGGCGGCGCGCGTCCTGGCTTGCCCGATCTTGGCGGTGACCGGCACCAACGGGAAGAGCACCACCACCGTACTCCTTGGCAACATGCTGAAAGAGGCGGGCTTGCGGGTGTTCGTAGGCGGTAACCTCGGCACGCCGTTGATTGACGCGTGTGCGGCGGAGCAGGAGTTTGAAGCCGCCGTGGTCGAGGTCTCGAGCTTCCAGCTGGAGTGGGTGTACACCTTCCGACCTCAGGTTGCCCTGTTGCTGAATATGACCCCGGACCACTTGGACCGCTACCCGAACATGGATGAGTACCAGCGTGCCAAAGCCGCGCTCCTGGCGGCACAGCAGCCGGGCGATGTTGCGGTGTTGAACCGCGATGACCCGTGGGTTTGGGAACAGCGCCGCAGGACACGGGCGGCGACGATTTCGTTCGGGCGCGAACCGGTCGAGTTCGGCAGCTTCGTTGACGGAAACGCGATCATCTACTGGGGCCCGGATCCTCTGCCGCGCAGGTTCGCGCTCGATGCCGTGATGTTGCAGGGTACGCACAACCGCGAAAACATGATGGCGGCGGTCACCGCCGCCGCGATCTGGGGCATCCCGGACGCCGCCATTCAGCGAGCCCTGGAGAACACTCGCGGCTTGCCGCATCGCCTCGCGCTCGTCGGTGAGCGCGACGGGGTGTGCTTCTATGACGATTCCAAAGGAACGAACGTCGGCGCCATGGAAAAATCGGTGGCGAGCTTCAGCGGCAACGTCATCCTGCTCGCCGGCGGCTACGACAAGGGCGGCGACTTTACGGCACTGACCCCGTTGCTGCGGACCCACGTCAAACATCTGGTGCTGTTCGGCGCTGCGGGACCGACGATCCACGCGCAGCTGGGTGACGCGGTTCCAGCCTCCACCGTGCCCGACCTGGCGGCAGCGGTTCGTACCGCCGCTGCGCACGCCGGTCCGGGCGACACCGTGCTCCTGTCGCCGGGGTGCGCGAGCTTTGATGAATTCACCGACTATGCTGCCCGTGGCAGACGCTTTCGGGAACTGGTGGAGGCGTTATGAAGATCGCGCAGCTTGACAGCCTGCGGCAACGCGTCGTCATGCCGCGCCTGAATCGGCCAGATCTCTGGTTGCTGATTGCGGCGGCAGGCTTGACGGGGCTGGGCATCGTGATGGTCTTCAACGCCAGCTATTTCTTCGCACAAGATCGGTACGGAGACCCGTTGATTTTCTTCCGCAAACAGCTTTTCGCGCTCGGTTGCGGCGCTGCGTTGCTGTTGATCGTCTCGCACCTACGCCTGGAATGGTTCGAGCGCATCGCGTACCCTGCGTTCATTCTCATCATGGTGGCCCTGGCGCTGGTCTTTGTGCCCGGCGTGGGCCTGACCCGCGGCGGAGCGCGCCGATGGATTGGTATCGGCCCGTTCAGTTTTCAGCCGTCCGAATTCGCCAAGATCATTGTCGTTCTCTATCTCGCCCGTTCGATCGCCCGCAAACGCGAGCGCATGACGGAGTTCTTCACCGGCGTTGTGCCGCACCTGGTCGTTGTCGGCCTGTGTGCGCTGTTCGTCGTCGTCCAGCCGGACTTCGGCACGGCGGCGATCTTGGTGCTGGTCTTGGTCCTGATGCTGTACGGGGGCGGGGCCCGTCCCGCGCATCTCATGGGTCTGGCCTTGACCACGCTGCCGGTGGTGGGCTTCGCGCTTGTCCGGGCACCGTACCGTTGGCGGCGCATCCTCGCTTTCGTCGACCCATGGCGATATAGCCAGGACATTGCGTTTCAGCTGGTCCAATCACTCATCTCCTTCGGCTCCGGAGGGCTCACGGGCATCGGCCTGGGCGGGAGCAAACAGAAGATGTTCTTCTTGCCGGAAGCACATACGGATTTCATCTTCGCTTTGATCGGGGAGGAGCTCGGTTTGGTTGGTGCGCTCGCCGTGCTGGCGCTGTTCGCGGTGGTTGGGATACGCGGGTTCCGCATTGCCCTCCGCCATCCGGATCCCTTCGCCAGCATGCTAGCTTTGGGCCTTACCCTGGTGATATTGTTGGAAGCAGTGGTCAATGTTGGGGTGGTGCTGGGGCTGCTGCCTACGAAGGGGCTCGCGTTACCCTTCTTGAGCTATGGTGGATCCGCCTTGATCGGCACGCTGGTGCAGATCGGTATTCTCGCATCATTGTCGCGGGTGACTGGCTAGGAATGCGTATGATCGTTGCGGGGGGTGGAACCGGCGGACACCTCTTCCCGGGCTTGGCCGTGGCGGAGGCCCTGGCCGCGCAGGAGGATGCAAGCATCCTTTTTGTTGGCAGCGCCTACGGCTTCGAAGCGAGAGCTCTGCCCCGGACGCGTTTCTCCTTTCGCGCGCTCCACGTGCGCGGTGTGCGCGGGCGTGGCGTGCGCGGGGTGCTGGAGTTCGTCTGGCGGTTACCGCTGGCGGTGCTTCAGTCATGGCACATCGTCGGGACGTTCCGGCCGACACTGGTTCTCGGGCTTGGTGGATATGGCTCGGTGCCCGTCGCCGTGGCGGCATGGCTGCGTCGCATCCCTCTCCTCCTGCTCGAGCAGAATGCGCACCCGGGTCTGGCGAATCGGGGGCTCGCCCGCCTGGCCCGCAAGATCTGTACGACCTACGCGGAGAGCGCGCATTTCTTCCCCGCTGGCAAGGCCGTGCACACCGGCAATCCGGTGCGCCAGCTCTCCTGCGCCCGAGGCCCATCGCCGGAGCACTTCACCATTTTCGCCTTCGGCGGCAGCCAGGGCGCGCACGCCATCAACTGTGCCATGGCCGGCGCGGCGGCGATCCTCGCCAAGCAAGTCCCCGGGCTACGCATCCTGCATCAAACCGGCGCGGCGGACCTGGAGTGGGTGAAGCGGCGGTACGAAGAATTGGGTGTCGATGTCGAGGTGTTCGAGTTTGTGCGCGACATGGGTGATGCCTACGGGCGTGCTGACCTCGTCGTCTGTCGTGCCGGGGCGACGACTCTCGCCGAGCTGAGCACGGTGGCGAAGCCGTCCATCCTCGTGCCGTACCCATTTGCTGCAGATGACCATCAGCGGATGAATGCCGAGATTCTGAGAGACCGCGGTGCGGCGGAGATGATCGTGAACGCCGAGTTGAGTGGGGAGAGACTGTCGGCTTGCGTACTGGCGCTGGCGCGCGATCGCGAGCGGCTGCGGACCATGGGGACGGCGGCCAGGAGCCTCGCGGTGCCCGATGCGACCGACCGGGTGGTGACGGTGTGCCGGCAGGTCGAGGCAGGGGAGAGATGAGATGAGTCCGCTATTCAAGCGATCGCGCCATATCCACTTCGTTGGCATTGGTGGCGTCGGGATGAGCGGCATCGCCGAGGTGCTGCTGCACCTGGGACACGTCATCACCGGTTCGGATAGCACGGAGAGTGAGGTCACCCGCCGCTTGGTCCGGCTCGGTGCGCAAGTGACCCACGGCCATCGTCCGGAAGCGGTTGACGCCAGTGTCGATGTCGTCGTGATCTCATCAGCGGTCAAGTATTCGAACCCGGAGATCGTGCGGGCGCGGGCGCTGAAGATTCCGGTGATTCCGCGCGCCGAGATGCTGGCCGAGTTGATGCGGATGAAATGGGGCATTGCGATCGCCGGCACCCACGGCAAGACCACCACCACGTCACTGATCTCGACCGTTCTGAGCCGCGCTGGCCTGGATCCTACCGTGGTCATCGGTGGCAAGGTCCACTCGCTTGGCAGCAACGCCCAGCTCGGCAGGAGTGACTTGATGGTCGCCGAAGCCGATGAGAGCGACGGGACGTTCCTGTTGCTGTCGCCGGCCATTGCGGTGGTGACCAACATCGATCCGGAACACCTCGATTACTACGGCGATATGGACCGCGTGCGCTCTGCTTATCTCGAGTTCATCAATCGCGTCCCCTTCTTCGGTGCCGCCGTGTTGTGCCTCGATGACGTCACCATCCGGGCCTTGCTGCCGCAGGTGCGCAAGCGCGTCATCACCTATGGCACCAGTCCGGATGCCGACTTCGTGGCGCGCGACCTTTCGGTCTGCGGCATGGAAACTCGTTTTCGCGTCGAACGCGCGGGTGAGGCACTCGGCGACCTGACCGTGCGGCTGCCCGGACGGCATCACGGGCTGAACGCGCTGGCGACGCTCGCCGTGGCCACCGAGCTCGATGTGAATTTTGAGACCGTTCGGGACGCGCTGGCGGAGTTCGGCGGCATTCACCGGCGCTTCGAGGTGTGCGGCGAAGCCGGCGGCGTCATGGTGGTCAGCGACTACGGTCACCACCCGGCGGAGATCCGTGCCACGCTGGCCGCCGCGCGCGAAGGCTTTGGACGCCGGATCGTCGTGGTCTTCCAGCCGCACCGCTACACGCGCACGCGCGACCTGTTCGGTGACTTCCTCGACGCCTTCGATGCGGCGGATCAGTTGTTCCTGACCGAGATCTATCCGGCGGGTGAGGACCCCATCGATGGGGTGACCGGCGACGTGCTGTACTACGCCCTGAAGCGGCGCGGCCATCTGGATGTGTCGTACGTTCCGGACCATCGTGGCCTGGTCAACGCCGTGCAGCCGCAGCTGCGTCCCGGGGATCTGGTGGTGGTCCTCGGCGCCGGTCCCATTCACGAGGTTGGCGATTTGCTGGTACGTGCGCTGTCGGGAAGCCAGGCGGCGTTCACCATGCAGTGAAAGGGCGAGGCTGAACCGCGGTGGTGGACGATCTACAGCGACAGGCATTGCGGCAAGCTTTTGGAGCACGGGTCCGTTTTGACGAGCCGCTCAGCCGGCACGTATCGTTTCGCATCGGAGGGCCGGCGGATGTGTGGGTGGAGGTGGGCGATGCGATGGAGATCCGTCGCGTGCGGGCCTTCGCCGCCGCGACGGGTCTCCCGCTTCTTGTCCTCGGCGGCGGCACCAACGTCCTGGTGAGTGACCGCGGCGTACGCGGCGTCGTCTTGCACCTGGGACGGCCGCTTGCGTCCTTGCAGTGGCGCTCGAACGGCAGAGGTCAGTATGCCCGCGCCGGTGCCGCTCTTCCCCTCAAGCGGCTGGTGACCGAATCAATTGCCCGCGATTTGGCGGGGTTGGAGTTCGCCGAAGGCATCCCCGGTACCGTCGGCGGCGGGCTCTTGATGAATGCCGGCGCCTTTGGTGGCGAAATCGCCAACGTGGTCGAGTTCATGGAAGGGATCGATGTAGCCGGCGAGGTCCAACGCCTGCCCCGCGACGAACTGCACTTCGGGTACCGCCGCTTTGATCTGCCTCCGGGCTTCATCGTTACGCACTTGGAATTCTTGCTCAGCCCTGGAGATGACGCCGCCATCCGGGCCAAGCGTGCCGACGCCAAACGCCGGCGCGAAGCCCATCAGCCAGTCGGTTATCCGAACGCGGGATCGATCTTCAAGAATCCTCCGGGGCACTTCGCCGGCCATTTGATCCAGGAAGCCGGGATGAAAGGCCTCCGGCGTGGCGGCGCCATGGTTTCGCACCAGCATGCGAACTTCATCGTCAATGTCGATGGGGCCACGGCCGCCGATGTGCACTGGTTGATGATGGAGGCTGCGCGCCGCGTGTGGGAAACACACGGCGTCCGCTTGGAGCCGGAGATTCGCCTCCTTGGCGACTGGAGCGAGGCATGACCAGTCGCACCCGCCGCGCCAGGAAGAATCGTTCGTGGCGGCCGCGCATCATGGACAGCCGACTGCGGGGTGTCCGGCGATCCATCCTGGCCGCAGGTTGCGGGATCACCTTGGCTGCGGGTCTCTGGTACGGCGTGCCGTCCGTGGTCCGCCTAGCCAAGTCCCATCCGTATTTCATACTGACGACGATCCAGGTGGATGGCAACCGGCGCCTCAGCCGGCGTGAGATACTGCAATGGGCCGGCGTGGGTGAGCGCACCAGCATTTGGGATGCAACGCCCGCCATCGTGGGATTACGGCTGCAGAGCCATCCTTGGATTCAGCGTGTCAGTGTTGGGCGGGAGTTTCCGAACCGATTGATCATCGGTGTCGAAGAGCGCCGGCCGGTGGCGATCGTACGCCTGGAGGAGCTCAACTATGTCGATCGCAGGGGTCGCATCCTGGGCCCGTTGCAGGATGGCGACAGCCGGGATTTCCCGCTGATTACCGGACTGGAGAATGCACAGACGGCGGATTTCAGGCCCATCGGCGTTCACCGCGCCCTGCGGTTCCTGCACCTGTGCGAACGCCGGATTTGTTTTGATGCGGTGTCCGAAGTGCATGTGGATCGAAATCAAGGCATTACCGTATTTCCCCTGCGCACGGCGGTGGCGGTGGTGTTGGGGTGGGGAAGTTGGGGTGAGAAGCTCGCGCGCTCGGCGCGCGTCTTTGCAGCTTGGGGAGGACAGGTGGGGCGGTTGGCAGCGGTGGATGTGTCCTTCCGCGACCTCGTCGTTGTGAAGCTGCATGAGGAACGCCACCCCGCCGCCGTGCGCTCTCAAAAGGGCGTGCGCGTGTGAGAGATCATGAGCCGGGCTCGGAAAAGCGTGAATTGTGTTTGCGGAATATGATATAAGGGCGGGAACGGAGAGTGGTGGGGTGGCGAGCACGACTCACTACTCACGATTGACGAGGGGTGGCGGTTAGGGGGATGGCAAAGAAGTCGGAACTGCTCGTCGGACTCGACATCGGCACATCGAAGGTGGCGGCGGTGGTGGGCGACCTCAACGACGGCGTGCTGTCGATCGTCGGTATCGGCTCGGCCCCGTCTGATGGGCTGCGTAAGGGGGTGGTGGTCAACATCGAAGCCACCGTGCACGCCATCGAACATGCCCTCAAAGAGGCGGAAGTCACAGCCGGCTGCGAGATCCACAGCGTGTTTGCGGGCGTCGGCGGGGGGCACATCAAAGGATTCAACAGCCACGGCGTCGTCGGCGTGAAGAGTCCGGAAGTCAGTCAGGCTGACGTTGACCGGGTGCTGGATGCGGCGCGTGCTGTCGCCCTGCCCGCCGACCGCGATATTCTGCACGTCCTGCCGCAAGACTTCGTCCTCGACGGGCAAGACGGCATCCGCACCCCCGTCGGCATGTCCGGTGTACGCCTAGAAGCGCGCGTGCACATCGTCACCACCGCGACCACCTCGGCGCAAAACGTCATCAAGTGCTGCGAGCGCACCGGCCTCCACGTCGCCGACTTGGTTCTCGAGCCCTTGGCGGCGGCTGAAGCGGTGCTGACGCCGGAGGAGAAGGAACTCGGGGTCGCGTTGGTCGATTTGGGCGCCGGTACCACCGATGTGCTGGTGTTTCATCAGGGCGCACTACGGCACACTGCGGTGCTTTCGCTCGGCGGCAACCACGTGACTAACGATATCGCTGCCGGTCTGCGGACGCCCTTTCGCGATGCCGAGATCCTCAAGCAACGTAACGGCTGTGCACTGGCGCGTTCGGTCGGCCGCGAGCAGACCGTCGAGGTGCCCAGCCTTGGGGGGCGCACGCCACGCCTGCTTTCCCGGCACATGCTGAGCCAGATCATCGAGGCCCGCGTCGAGGAGATCTTGACTTTGACGCGCCATCAGATCGCCAAGTCCGGATTCGACGAAGGCCTCGGCTCGGGAATCGTGATTACCGGTGGAACGGCGGTGCTGGAAGGCGTCATCCCGCTGGCGGAACAGGTGTTCCAAAGCCCCGTGCGCATCGGCACGCCGCTGAACCTCAACGGTAACGGTGAAGGAGGGGCAGAGGCCGTCAATAGTGCCAGTTTCGCTGCGGCGGTGGGCTTGGTGCACTACGGTGCGCGCCCGCGTGATCACCTCCCGGTCCGGAGCGACGACTCCCGCTTCGTTGGTAAGGTGCGACAGCGGCTCAGGGGCTGGGTCGAAGCGTTCTTTTGATGGCAGCGCAAAACCGAAATTTGACGGTTGAAAGTGAATCGCGAAAGGTACAAAATCGCCCGTAACGCAGCGCGCGAAAGCCGGTCTGGCTGTCAACGATCGCGGAATGATGTTGACCGCTGGCGTAAAGTTGTTGGGAGGAGGGGACGATGATTGAGCTGGTGGGACGGAGTGAGGTGTTGGGAGCGCGCATCAAGGTGATAGGCATTGGTGGCGGCGGCGGCAACGCGGTCAACACCATGATCTTCTCGGGCCTGCCCGGCGTGGAATTCATCACCGCCAATACCGATGTGCAGGCGCTCGGGGCCAGCCTGGCTCCAACCAAGCTCCAACTGGGGGCGCAGTTGACCAAAGGCTTGGGCGCAGGCGCAAACCCCGATGTCGGACGCCAGGCGGCGCTCGACGACAGCGAGATCATTCGTGACCACCTCGGCGGTGCGGACATGGTGTTCATCACCGCCGGCATGGGCGGCGGCACGGGTACCGGCGGTGCGCCGGTGATTGCCCGTATCGCCAAAGAGCAGGGCGCGCTCACGGTGGCCGTGGTCACCAAGCCCTTCCAGTTCGAGGGCAAGAAGCGCATGCGGCAGGCGGATGAAGGCATGCAAGAACTCAAGGATGCCGTCGACACGTTGATCGCCATTCCCAACCAGCGCCTGTTGGCCATCGCCGGCCGTGATACCTCCCTGCTCGATACGTTCAAGAGGGCCGACGACATCCTGTTGCAGGCGGTGCGCGGCATTTCCGACCTGATCACGGTGCACGGACTGATCAACCTCGACTTCGCCGATGTCCGTACGATCATGGCGGAGATGGGGATGGCCATGATGGGTGCCGGCAGCGCCAGCGGCGAGAACCGCGCGGTGGAAGCGGCGCAGAAGGCCGTCTCCAGCCCCCTGCTCGAAGACATCTCCATCCATGGTGCCAAGGGCGTGCTCATCAATATCACCGGCAGTCACGATCTGTCGCTGCACGAGGTCAACGAGGCCGCCACGTTGATCCAGGAGGAGGCGCATGAGGACGCCACCATCATCTTTGGCGCCGTGATCGATGAGCAGATGGGTGACGAGATCCGCATCACGGTAATCGCCACCGGGTTCGGCGATGCCCAGCGCGAAGTGAAGCGGCCCGGATACAGCCTGCCCAAGGAGCCCGTCAGCAACAGCACGATGCGCCCCATTCCGGCACGCACCGTCGCGCGTGACCGCGACCCCGGACGCCCCGTCGTCCATCTCGGTACCATCATCGACGACCTGGAATCACCGAGTTTCCAGCGCCACCGGTCGGGAACGGAACGCGGCAACGGCGCCGAAGAACGGGCGGAAGAGTTCACCATCTCTTCCGAGGAAAACGAGGATCAATACGAGATCCCCGCTTTCCTGCGCAAGAACGCGATGTAGGGTCTCTCTTCGGCCCGCAGCCGGTCGGCGGCCTGGCGAATAAATTCGCGGCAACGAGAGGCACGAAGCCTGTCCTGAGCGGAGCCGAAGGATCGCCCTGCGGCGACTGGCAGGGGAGCCGACGCCGGTCGGCGTGGGGGCCTTTGTTGCAGCGGTTTCAACCGCCGGCACCTTGCTTGAGCCGCCGGTGTGGGGGCGCTATCCTTCGACATCGGAGATCTGATTGCCGAGCTGGTTCCTCGAAGAGCGTGCCCGCGCCCGCCGGGCGCAAGAGCGCATCCTGTTTCCCAAAAAGCAGGCGGGCGACATTCGCGTCTGCCTCGTTTACCCCAATCGCTACAACGTGGCGATGGGGAACCTCGGCTTCCAGGCGGTGTACGAGATCTTCGATCGCCACCCCGGCGTGGTGTGCGAGCGCGCCTTCTTGCCGGACGAGGACGATGCGTCACTGGTGACCAGCGGCACGTTGCGCAGCCTGGAGTCGAACACCCTCGTCCAGGACTTCGACGTCATCGCCTTCTCCGTTTCATTCGAGATGGATTACTGGCACGTGGCCAGGCTGCTCGACCTCATCGGCTTGCCGCTGACCAGCCGGGAGCGCGAGGGCAAAGGCCCACTGATCATCGCCGGCGGCCCAGCCGTATTTCTCAACCCGGAACCCCTGGCGGAGTTCGTCGATCTCTTCCTCATCGGCGAGGCGGAAGAGATGCTCCCGGAATTCCTGCATCTGCTGTCCGCGCATCTTTCTTCACTCAGGACTCAGCCCCCTTCGACTGAGCTCAGGGCAGGCCCAGGACTCAGGACTGATTTCCTGTGGAACTGCGCCGCCACAGTCACAGGGAGTTATGTTCCGGCGTTGTATGAGCCCGTCCACGACGGATCCGTGCTCGCGGAGCTCAACTACCGCGGTCCGGGAACGGAGCGTGTGGAGCGCCGCCTCATTTGGGATCTGAACAAGTTCGCGACCGCCACCCGCGTGCTCACCGACGAGGCCGTGTTCGGCGATATGATGCTGGTGGAGGCGAGCCGGGGCTGCCAGTGGGGTTGCCGCTTCTGCGCCGCCGGGTACATGTACCGTCCCATCCGCACACGCGGGGTGGAGCAATTGAAGGAATCCGTGCGGGCCGGCTTGGCGCATCGGCAGACGATCGGCTTGGTCGGTGCGGAGATGGCCAGCGTGCCCGGCCTGGACGCCTTGTCGGAAATCGCTGCCGATGCCGGCGGGCGACTGTCGCCGTCCTCACTGAAGGCCGATTGCGTCACGCCGCGGTTGGCCGCCGCCTTGGCGCGCGGGCGTAATCGCAGTGTGACCGTGGCGCCGGAGGCGGGTTCGGAACGCATGCGCCGGGTCATCAACAAGAACCTGTCGGAGCCTGATATTCTCCGTGCCGCCGACTTGCTGGTAGGCGAGGGCGTGCAAGATCTGAAGCTGTATTTCATGGTCGGGCTGCCGACCGAGCACATCGCGGATGTGACCGCCATTGCGGACCTGACTGCCAAGATTCGCGGCCGGCTGTGCGATGCCGAGCGTGCCCGCCGCCGCGTGGCGAATATCACGGTCTCAGTAAACCCGTTCGTGCCCAAACCGTGGACCCCGTTCCAGTGGGAGCCCATGGAGCGCATCTCCAGCCTCAAGCAGAAGTTGGCCCACTTGCGCCACGAGTTGTCGGCTCTTCCCAACGTGCATCTCGACACCGAGTCGCCACGGGAGGCGTACTTTCAGACGCTGCTCTCGCGTGGCGACCGCCGCGTGGGACGCGTCATCCGCGCCATCCATGAAGCCGACGGCGATTGGTGGGCGGTGATCCGCGCGTGGCAGCGCGACGGCATCCCAGGCGTGCCGCATCCGGACGAGTACGTACATCGGCGGTACGGTGATGACGAGCGCCTGCCGTGGGATTTCATCGACCACCGCATCAACAAGTCCTTCCTCTGGGTGGAGCGGCGTAAGGCGCTGGCGGCACGGCAGACGCCGCCGTGCGATACGGCGACATGCATTTCGTGTGGGGCATGTTGAGATCGTCTTCATGATCTTAGGCATCGGCGTTGACATCATCGAAGTCGCCCGCATCCGTGCCGCCATCGAGAACCCGCGCACCGGGGTACGGTTCCAAGCACGCGTGTTTACGGAACAAGAGATTGCCTACTGCGGCCGGCGCCACAACGCGGCCGAAAGTTTCGCGGCGCGCTTTGCGGCAAAGGAAGCGACGATGAAGGCGTTGGGTCGCGGGTTCGGCCAGGGCATTGCCTGGCGGGAGATCGAGGTCACGCGCGGCGATGGCGCACCCGGGGTGCGGCTTTCGGGTGGCGCCCAGGTGTACGCCGAGGCCCTCGGCATACGCCGTATCCACCTGTCACTGAGTCACACGGCCGATCTGGCGATCGCCTACGTCATCGCCGAGTCGTGACTGAACCCAGCTCACGGCCGGATGGCGATCTTGAGTACGCCGTCCTTGCGGCTGCGGAAGAGATCATAGGCTTCCGGTGTCTGAGCCAACTTCATCTGGTGCGTGAACAGCGGCCGGAGATCGACCTTGCCGTAGCGCACCAGGTCCATCATCCGCCGTAACCGATCGCTGCCGCCCGGGCAGAGCGTCGTGACCAGGCGGCGATGCAGGAAGCTGCCGTCGGTAGGGATCGATACCGTTGGGAAGGCGCCGTACACACCCACGCTGGACACCGCGCCCCCGAAACGCGTGACTCTGCAGGCGTTCTCGAGGGTCACCTGATGGCCCAATGCCTCGACGGCCACGTCGACGCCCTTTCCTGCCGTCAGCCGAAGGATTTCGTCAACCGCCCCGGCGGGATCGATGACCACGTCGGCGCCCAGTTTCTTGGATGCGGCGACACGCGACGGCACCGACTCGACCGCGATGATGAAACCGGCGCCGCGGGTGCGTGCGGCCGCGGTGACGCACAGGCCAACCGGCCCCTGGGCAAAAATGGCTACCGTGTCTCCAAACCGTAGCTCGGCATTCTCGATGGCGGCGAAGCCTGTCGACATGATGTCGGTGGCGCACAGCACGGCCTCGTCGTCGATGTCATCCGGAACCTTGGCCATGTTCAGGTCGGCGCTGTTGACAATGTAGTACTCACCTTGGCAACCGAACAGCAGATTGAGGGGAGCGGCGTAGCGTTCGCACACCTGCCGGTTGCCTTCCTGACAGCGCGGACACGTTCCGCAGCCGAAGAGGCAAGATGCGACCACCCGATCCCCCTGTTTGAAGTCCATGACCCCAGGGCCGACATCGACCACTTCGGCAACCGCTTCGTGCCCCATCGGCATTCCCGCTGGGATCGGCAGCTCGTCCACCAGGTGGATGTCGCTGCCGCAGATGGTCGACAGACGCATTTTGAGCAACGCCTGACCTGGGCCGGGGGTCGGCACTGGCATGCGCTGCATTTCCACCTTCTTGGTGTCCACCTTCACACATACGAGATTGTCGGCCATCGGTCGCTCCTCCGCCTCGAGTGGTTGCAGCCAACAGGCTGTGCGCCCCCAGCTATCAACAAACGGTTCCTCTGGCCAGGGGCGCGTGCACGCCGGCGTGGTGGGCTGACAGCGGCTTTACTGTCGGCCCGTCTGTGCGTAGGGTACCCGCAGCAAAGGAGTCAACGCGGTGAGTCAACTCAAACTGGGCTTGCAACTGGGATACTGGGGCGCGCGGCCGCCGGAGAATCTGATCGGAACGGCGCAGGAGGCGGAGCGCCTCGGGTTCGACGCAATCTTCACGGCCGAAGCCTGGGGTTCGGATGCCTTTACGCCACTTGCCTGGATCGGCGCGCATACCTCCAAGATTCGCCTCGGCACCGCGATCGTGCAGCTCTCGGCCCGTACCCCCACGGCCACCGCGATGGCGGCGTTGACCCTTGATCACCTCTCCGGCGGACGCATGATTCTCGGCCTTGGCGTCTCCGGACCGCAGGTCGTCGAAGGCTGGTACGGCCAGCCGTTCTCCCAACCCCTGGCGCGTACGCGCGAGTACATCGACATCATCCGCCAGGCGCTGCGCCGCGCGGCGCCGGTGACCAGCGCCGGCCCGCATTATCCGCTTCCCTACAAAGGCCCGGGGGCATGGGGGCTCGGCAAACCCTTGAGGCCGATTACCCACCCCTTGCGCGCCGACCTGCCCATCTGGCTCGGCGCCGAGGGACCGAAAAACGTCGCCTTGGCCGCCGAAGTGTGCGACGGATGGTTGCCGCTCTACTACTCGCCGTACCGGCCTGAGGTGTACGCCGACCAGCTCAAACATGCCAAGCCTGGCTTCGAGATTGCGCCGATGGTGTTCGTCAGCATCAGCAACGACGTCGAAACCGCGCTGCTGCCCGTGAAAGGCATGCTCGGCTTCTACATCGGCGGCATGGGTGCGAAGAGGCGGAACTTCCACAAGGAGCTGATGTCGCGCATGGGCTACGCGGCGGAGGCCGAGAAAATCCAGCAGCTCTTTTTTGAAGGCAAGCGCGACGAGGCCATTGCGGCCGTGCCGGATCAGTTCGCCGATGAAATCGCCCTGGTGGGCCCGGTCGAACGCATCCGCGATCGCCTCAAAGCCTGGGAGCAGACGCCCGCGACGATGTTGCTCATCATGTCGCACGATCTGTCGCTCGTGCGGTCAGTGGCGGAAATCGTTCTGGGATAGGCGCAGGCGCGACGGTAGAGATTTCGAGCGTGCCGCATCGCTGTTTCTCGATCCACGCACCCGATCGGCCAAGGAGGACAAGTGAGCGACTCCAAGCACACGTGCCGGGTAGAGCTTCTCTCGCCCGACCAAACCGCAAAGATCGCCGCGGAAATGGGTGTTCCGCCGCAGCTGGCCGACCTGAACATCTTCCGCGCGCTGCTGCACCGGCCTCGGGTGGCCAAGGCAATCCACGAGCTCCTCTACTCGCAGTTTTTCGGGGGAGCGCTCGACGGGCGCTGGCGCGAGCTCGTCATCATGCGCATCGGCTGGGTGACCGGCTCCAACTATGAATGGACCCAGCACTGGACGGTTGCCCAAGTGCTCTTTGGCTGCAGCTCGGATGACCTGCTGGCGGTACGCGACTGGCGAAGCTCGAAGCGCTTCGGCGAGGCGGATCGGGCGGTGCTCGCGGCCACCGACGAAACCCTCGAGTCGGGCACCCTTTCGGCGGAGACCTGGGCGCTCTGCCTCGAACACTTGGGCAGCGCCGACGCGTGCGTGGAGCTGGTCACGGCGATCGCGACCTGGCGCCTCATATCGCAGATTGCTCGCAGCCTGGAGATCCCCCTCGAGGATGGGGTCGCTTCTTGGCCTCCCGACGGGGTCGCTTCGCCGGCGATGCGCCGAGACTAATTGTCGGCCTCGATCATGAAGAGCATCAGCCAACGTATCGCCGAAGAACTTGTAGTCGCCGAACACCAAGTTGCCGCTACCATACGGCTGCTCGGCGAGGGGGCCACGGTGCCGTTCATCGCTCGCTACCGCAAAGAGGTTACCGGCGGGCTCGACGACACGCAGCTGCGTACGCTGGAGAAACGCCTCGGCTACCTGCGCGAGCTGGAAGAGCGCCGCGCCACCATCCTCAAGAGCATCGGGGAGCAGGGCAAGCTCACGCCGGAATTGCAGCAAGCCATCCTCGAAGCGGATACACAGACGCGCCTCGAGGATCTCTATCTGCCGTACAAGCTCAAGCGGCGCACCAAAGGGCAAATCGCCCGCGAAGCCGGCCTGGAGCCACTGGCGCAGCAGCTGCTGGCCGACCCGAGGCTCGTGCCCGAGGCGGTCGCGTCGGGTTTCCTTGACGCCGACAGGGGTGTTCCGGACGTCAAGGCGGCGCTGGAGGGTGCGCGCTACATCTTGATGGAGCAGTTTGCTGAGAATGCCGAGCTGGTCGGCCGCTTACGCGACTACCTGTGGGAGCACGGCCTGCTGGGGTCGAAGGTGGTTGAGGGCAAGGAGCAAGAGGGGGCCAAGTTTGCCGACTACTTCGACGCCGCAGAGCCCATGAAGAACGTTCCCTCGCACCGCGCCTTGGCGATGTTGCGAGGCAGCAGTGAGGGAGTCCTCAATCTCCGCCTCGAGTTGGATGAGGACAAGGCCCTCGATCGTGGGGACCTGGGTGCGTGCGAGCGCACGATCGCCGCACAGACCGGCATCCGCGACCAAGGCCGGCCGGCGGATGCGTGGCTGAAAGATACCGTGCGCTGGACCTGGAAGGTCAAACTGCAGACCCATCTCACCATCGACCTCCTCGGACGCATGCGTGAACGGGCGGAAGAGGAAGCCATCAAAGTATTCGCCAACAACCTGCGTGATCTGCTGCTCGCCGCACCGGCGGGGCTGCGCACAACCATCGGGCTCGACCCCGGCCTGCGCACCGGCGTGAAGGTGTGCGTGGTCGATCGCACCGGCAAGCTGCTCGATACCACGACCATCTACCCGCACGCCCCGCGCAATCAGTGGGATGAATCGATTGCCACCCTGGCCACGCTGGCGCAGCGGCACCAGGTCGATCTGATCAGCATCGGCAACGGCACCGCTTCGCGCGAGACCGATCGGTTGGCAGCCGACCTGATCAAGCAGCATCCGGAGCTGCCTCTGACGAAGGTGATGGTGAGCGAGGCCGGCGCCTCGGTGTACTCCGCTTCCGAACTGGCCGCCCACGAGTTTCCGAGCCTCGACGTGTCACTGCGCGGCGCGGTGTCCATTGCCCGCCGCTTGCAGGACCCACTGGCCGAGCTGGTGAAAATTGATCCCAAGTCGATCGGGGTTGGCCAGTACCAGCACGACGTCAGCCAAACCCAGCTGGCGCGCACGCTCGACGCGGTCGTGGAGGATTGCGTCAACGCCGTGGGCGTCGATGTGAACACCGCGTCGGCCCCCTTGCTGGCTCGGGTGTCGGGTGTGGGTGCGGGCCTTGCCGGCAGCATCGTTACGTACCGCGATCAGCACGGCGCGTTTGGCAGCCGGACGCAGCTGCGGGAGGTGCCGCGACTGGGTCCCAAAGCCTTCGAACAAGCGGCTGGCTTCCTGCGCATCATGAACGGCGACAACCCGCTTGATGCGTCAGCCGTTCACCCGGAGGCGTATCCGGTCGTAGAGCGGATCATCTCGAAGACAGGGCGGAGCATCAAACAACTGATCGGGGACAGCACCTTCCTGCGAGCCCTTGCCCCGCAGCCGTTCACCGACGACATCTTTGGCGAGCCCACGGTGCGCGACATCCTCGCCGAGTTGGAGAAGCCGGGACGCGATCCGCGCCCCGGCTTCAAGACGGCGGTGTTCAAGGAGGGTGTTGAGACACTGGCGGATCTTCAGCCCGACATGATGCTCGAAGGTGTGGTGACCAACGTGACCAACTTCGGTGCTTTCGTCGACATTGGCGTGCACCAAGACGGCCTGGTGCACATCTCGGCGATGGCCGACCAGTTCGTCCGTGATCCGCGCACGGTAGTCAAAGCCGGCGACGTGGTGAAGGTTAAGGTGATGAGCGTCGACCTCGCCCGCAAACGCATCGCGCTCACCATGCGCCTGCGCGATAGCATCCAAGATCAACCCAGCCGCACACCCGCGCCCAAACCCGCCGACAAGCCGCGCACCAAGCCCGGTCGGTCCTCCGAGCCACTCAACAGCATGGCGGCGGCACTGGCGAAATTGCGGGCGCACTGAGCGAACGCACCGCCTGTGGGGAACCCCGGGCCAGTTCGTTCGGGGGATGGTTCCCCCTCGGTTACGGCTCTACGACGCGAGTGCTCATGGCTGCGTTTGCTTCTCTTCCAGCTCCGCCCAGCGCGCGTATAGGCGATCGACATGCTCCTGGGCTGCGCGCAGCTCCGTATAGCGTTGCTGCACGACCGCCGCGTTGGCCGCGATGGACGGATCGTGGGCGGCGGTGCGACAGGCTTCGAGCGCTTGCTCAGCGGCCAGAATCACCGCCTCTATCTGCGCCCACTCGCGTTGCTCGGTGTACGTGAGCCGCTTGACGCCGCTCGGCGCGGGCTTGGCCGGCGCACCTGCCGCCGCGGCAACCTTCTCCGCCGCTGGCGCTTGCGCGCGCTGCGCCTCCTCCCATTGCTGGTAGTCGGCGAACACTTGCGCCCCGCCGCTTCCATCGAGCGCCAATACGACGGTGGACACGCGGTCGAACAGAAAACGGTCGTGGGTCACCAGCACGACGGCGCCGGGGAAATCGAGCAGGCTTTCTTCAAGGACCTCGAGCGTCGGGATGTCGAGGTCGTTCGTCGGTTCGTCGAGAATCAGCACGTCCGCCGGACGCAACATGAGCTGCGCAATCGAGACGCGCGCCCGCTCGCCGCCGGAGAGCCGGGCCACGGGCATGTCGAGTTGCTCCGCCGGGAAGAGGAACCGCTTCGCCCAGGTGGCCACGTGGAGCGGACGGTCACAATACACGATCTGATCGCCGTGCGGCGCGAGAGCACGCCGCAGCGTGAGGCTGCCATCGATCTGCTCGCGGTGCTGATCGAGATACACCATGCGGAGCCCATCGGCGCGCTCGATAGTGCCGCCGTCGGCGGCCACGTCACCGGTCAACATGCGCAGGAGCGTCGTCTTGCCGCTGCCGTTGGGGCCCAGGATGCCCAGACGCATGCCGGGCGACAACGTCAGGCTGAGCCCCTCGATGAGGGGCCGAGTGCCGAAGCGCTTGGCGATCTGCTCGGCGACCAGTAGCCGCTTGGTCCTGCGGTCGGAGGCGTTGAACTCGATGCGCACCGCTCCTGTTGTCACCCGACGCGTGACCGCCGCCAGCTCATCCTGCAACAGCGCCGCGCCTTGTATCCGCGCCCCCGATTTCCGCGTGCGTGCCTTCGGGCCGTGTTTCAACCACTCGACTTCGCGCCGCACCCGATTCGCCAGGGTCTCTTGATACTTCTCCTGCCCCCGCAGCGCCTCGTCCTTCTTCTCCAGGAAGTCGCTGTAGTTTCCGCGCGTATCGAAGACGCCAGTGGCATAGCAGCGGTTCAGCTCGATGATGCGGTTGGCGAGGTTCTCGAGGAAGTACCGATCATGGCTGACGACCAGGAACGCCAGGGCTTCCGAGCGCAGCAGCTTTTCCAGCCACAGGATGCCCTCGAGGTCCAGATGATTGGTGGGCTCGTCCATCAACAGCAGGTCGGGAGCGCGCACCAAGGCACAGGCGATGGCCAACCGCTTCGTCCAGCCGCCCGACAGTGTCGCCACACGCTGCTGCGCGTCGGGAAAGCCAACCTTGGCGAGCGTGACGCTTACCCGCGTGTGCCGGTCGTCCGTATCGAGGACATCATCATGGAGCGCGGCGGTGACGATGTCTTCGATGCGCTGATCGGGTGGAAAACTCGCGTCCTGCGGCACGTAGCCGAGTCGCAGCAGCCTGCGCACCGATCGCGTCCCGCTGTCGGGTGTCTCGATCCCGGCGAGGATTCTCAGCAGCGTCGACTTGCCACCACCGTTCGGGCCGACGAGGCC
>DASVHW010000289.1 GCA_036382395.1 Candidatus Binatia bacterium
TGATGTCACCTACATCGTGACCCCCGGTGGATCCTTTAAGGCGTCAAACTTGAACTTGTCGAAGAGTAACGTCAACTGACCGCAGCCGCGCCGACGTGTACGAGACGCTTCGCCAATTGGTGAAGAGAGGCTGAGTCGGAACGAAGGGCAAGAGTCGGCCCATGGCTCCGCTGTCAACGCCGACGAACCACTAGGCGGGAATCTACGCGGCCCGCCGAGTCCTGCTCTTCGACTGCGTCCGTGTTGGTGCTGCCTTCGTGGCCAGTTGGACCAGCAGCTTGAGGGCCGCGTTGACTGCCTTTGCGCTCCCGAAGTGCGGCCAAACTGCCGGGTCGATCACGACGGCATGCACGCTCTCGCCAGTCACCAGGTGCGCGTACTTTCCTCTACGGCCGCGGCGCAGCCTGGAAAAATCCACCTCTGGAATCTCGCGTAGAGACTCTCGGCTGGGTCCTTCGAACTTATTCCCCTTCTTCATAGGCTCTCCGTTCACGCCGCGTCGCACGGCACGCACTGATGATCCGCACTATCTCTCCGCCGGCACGCTCTGCGAAAACGACCAAAAGAAGATTCAACTGCTGGGACATACCGACAGAGAGCAGATCTCGCAATGCAGAAGCCTCCCATCCCATGCTTCGACATGCTTTTCAGCACTTCGCCGGAATTTCAGGTGCGAGTTCTTACCGCCGCAAGCGCTCGCGGTAGACGCGGCTGAGCGGCAGGACGTTCACCGCACCGGTGATGTCGTTGGTGTCGACGTAGACCTCGGTCTCGTACACGTCCCTCACCGTAGCGTAGGTGATGACTTCCGACGGCGGTCCCAACCGCACCAGGCGCCCCGCCTTCAGCAGTGCCACCCGGTCGCAGTACAGGGCCGCCAGGTTCAAGTCGTGCAACACCGTCGCCAAGGTCATGCCCTCTGACTGCAGGTCACGCAGGAGGTCGTAGATCTCGACCGCGTGGCGGATGTCGAGGAAGGCGGCCGGTTCGTCGAGCAAGAGCACCTCTGGCTGTTGCGCCAACGCCCGTGCCAGGATGACGCGCTGGCGCTCGCCGCCGCTCAACTCGTGAATGGAGCGGTGCGCCAGTTCCAGCGTGCCGGTGCGCCGCATCGCCGCTTCCGCCACTTCGACGTCACGGTCGCCTTCGAAGGCGAAGCCGCCGAGGTGCGGGGCTCGTCCCATGAGCACCACTTCCATCACCGAGAAGGGGAACTCGATCGTCGTGTCTTGTGGGACGACGGCCATCCGGCGCGCCAGCTCTGACCGGCGCACGTGCGCCAGCGGCTGGCCATGCCACTGCACCGATCCAGCCTGCGGCTGAAGGATGCCGCTCATGATCCGCAGCGTCGTCGATTTTCCCGAACCGTTGGGCCCGAGAATGCCCAGGATCTCTCCCTGTTTGAGATCGAAGGATACATCGTCGAGCGCCGCTGCCAGCCGGTAACGGAAAGTCACCTGGCGCAGCGCCACGATCGGGCCGGGTGGTTCAGTCAAGGGCCTTCCTGCCTGTGCGCTTGAGGAGATAGATGAAGAAGGGGGCGCCACACAACGCGGTGACCACGCCCACGGGAATCTCGGTCGATCCGAGAACCGTGCGCGCCAGCGTATCGGCCCATACCAGAAAGATGCCGCCGGCGATGAAGCTCGCCGGCAGGAGCAGCCGATGATCGGCACCCAAGGCCAGGCGCAGGAGATGCGGTACGATCAGACCGACGAAGCCGATCATGCCGCTCACCGACACGACCGCGCCTACCAGGAGTGACGACGCCAGGAACACGACGCGACGCGTGCGTTCCACATCGACACCCAGCTGCAGCGCCGCTTCTTCACCCAGGGCCAGCACGTTCATGTGGCGGGCCTGCAGCGTCAACCATACGGCCGCCGCCACCGCATACAGCGCGATCACCCCGACCAGCCGGTAATTCTGCGTCGCCAGGCTGCCCATCAACCAGAACAGAATGCCGTGCGCTTGATAGAAGTCCGCGAGCGAGTTGACGAACATGATCAGGGCTCCGGTGAAGGCGCTGACGACCACGCCGGTCAGCAACAGCGTGTACGGCTGCAGGCGGCCGCGGACGAGTGCCAGGCGGTAAATGAGGAGGGTTGCGATCAACGCGCCGAGGAACGATCCGAGCGGCCCGGCGGACAACGCCGCCAGCGGCTGCTGTCCGGCAAGTATGATGGCCACGATTCCGCCCAGGGCCGCGCCACCCGAGATGCCAAGGATGTGCGGCTCGGCCAATGGATTGCGCAGCAGTCCCTGCAGCGCCGCGCCGGCCACCGCCAGCGCGCCACCGACGACAGCGCCCAGCAGCACCCGGGGCAAGCGCGTGTCGAAGAGAATGACGAAATCCGGATTCGACGTGTCAGACCATTGCAATGCCCGTCCCACATCGATGTGCACCGGGCCGATGAGCGCCGCGGCGCAGACTGTAACCGCCAACCCGGCCCCGAGCAGGGCGTTGACCACAAGGAAGCGGCGGCGGGTCAGGTAAGGTGCGGCCTTCATTGAAACCGTTCCGGATGGATGGTGCGGGCGATCGTGTCGAGCGCGTCAGGCATGCGCGGGCCGGGCCGCAGAAGCTGATAGGAACGGTAGCCATACAAGCGCTGCTCGCGGACGGCAGGCAGTGACGGGAACTGTCTCCAGAAGTCGAGCGCATGAGCGTTCTCTTCCGTCCCCATCGTCGCATCGATAATGACTTCCGGGGCCCACGCGATCACCACCTCGATATTCAGATGCGGCCACGCCAGCCCGGTACCGCCGGCCACGTTGATCCCATGGGCCATCCGAATCAGTTCATCCTGAAACATGCCGCTGCCGACCGCCACCAGCGGCTTCTGCCCGACCGCCATCAGCACCCGTCGCTGCGGCGCGTCACGCAAGCGCTCTTGAATGGCATCCATGCGAGCGTCGATCTGCTCGATCAGGTGACGGCCGGCGGCGGGACGGCCGATGGCCTGGGCGATGGTGTCGATGCTCTCGCGCATCTGGCGCACGGTGTCCCCCTCGACAATGACGACTTTCAGTCCGAGGCTCTGTAACGTCTTCACCGGATCCTGGTTGCCCGGGCTGGGCACGCCGATGATCAGATCGGGCCGCAGCGCGACGATCTCTTCCACGTTCGGTGTCAGGAAGCTCCCGACGCGTTGGATCTTTGCCACCTCCGGCGGGTAATCACAGTACGTCGAGACGCCCACGACCGCATCGCCGGCACCGAGCGCAAAGAGGGTTTCCGTCACCGACGGCGCTAAGGAAATGATGCGCTGCGGCTCGACGGCGTGGACGCGAATCGGCTGCAGAGATGCGGCGGCAAGGAGTTGCAGCGCGTAGAACGTGAAACGGAATGCGTGATGCGTGATGCCTGACGCGTGACGCCCACACACGCAGAAGCGGCGGATCATGGAATCACTTTTTCTCTCACGCATCAGGCGTCACGCATCAGTCCTCAGAACGTCACCTGCGCGCCGGCGAGGACGTTGATCGGCGGGGACTTGAAACCGCGCACTTCCTCGTAATTGCGGTCGAACAGGTTCTGCAACCGCGCGAACCAGCCGATGCGATAGGCCGCATGTACCGGCATCGGCATATCGTAGCGCAACGCGAGGTCCGCCCGCGTATACGCCGCCTGGTCGTTGACGTCTTGAAAGGTGAACGGATCCAGATCGTGCCGCTCGCCGACGAAGGTGACGTTCAGATCAGCGCCCAGGTGGTCGCCCGTGCGCAGCACGTGGTCACGCTGATAATCCAACGTTGTGGCCATGCGGTTGTGCGGCCGGCGCTCGAGTGTATTCAAGGCCGGTGACAACGGCGAAAAGCCCTGCTTTTGTGTCATTTTGAAATCGAGATAGGTGTACGTCCCGCGCAGCGACGCCCCGAAGAAAGGCCCAATGTTCAGCGCGGTCTCGACTCCACTGACGTCGGCCCGGCCGACGTTGCAAGGGTTGTAAAAGGTATCGGGCGTTGCTGCCGAATTGGGGCACAGCACCGGATCCGGTGGCGCGAACTGAATGAGATCTCTGGTGCGGCGCGTGAAGTAGGTGCCCTCGACCGAAAACCAGCGGCTTCCCAGACGTTGTTCCAGGCCGCCGTCGTATTCGCTGGAGACCTCCGGCTGCAGATCCGGGTTGCCGAAGTTCGGGTAGAACAGGTCGTTGAAGGTGGGCGCCTTGAAGCCTTCGGCGTAGCCACCCTTGATGCGCGTGGACCAGCGCCCATCGCCAGTCCAGTCCTGGAGGTAACCGACGGACCACGAACTGCTCACTTCGCGGCCAAAGTCTTGATTGCCGTCTACGCGAAACCCCGCGACCGCAACCAGCTTGTCCTCTAGCAACGAGACCTGCTGCTGCGCGTAACCGGCGTAGTTGGAACGACTATGCGCAAAGCGGATGCTGCTGCCATCCAGGTTGTCTTGCGTGACTCTGCCACTCTGCTCTTTGAACTCGAAGCCGACGGTACTGATGCCAACGGTTCCTTCGGCGTAGTTGACCTGTGTCTCTCCCGTAGCGATATCACTCGGCACGCGGGTGAGACCGGGAAAGTAGTGATCCCCTGGGAAATTCGGTGAGGCTCGTTCCTGTGAATCAGCCTGATCGGTGGTCAGGTTCAGCGTTCGCGTGTAGGCTCCCGAGACGCGATAGGTCAGATTCTTGAATGCTTCGTGTTCCCACTCGATCTTGGTGAGGTAGAACTCGTCGTGCTCGCGCGCGTCCGGATCAAGGAACTTTCCGAGGCCGGCGCCGATGTCGTTGTTGGCCAGTCCCAGGCTGGAGTCGGCAGACCGCCAGAAGCCGCGCAAGGTACCGTGCTCGATCGGCGTCACATCGAGGCGGAGGGCGCTGGTGAGATTCGAGAAGTCATCGTTGACGCGGCGAAAACCGCCGCTGGTCACATACCCGAGCGAGGCAGAGTAGGCCACCATGCCCGACTCGCCTGCCGCCGTGGCGAGCTGCGAGGACGTCCCAACGTTTCCGCCAGCGCTGGCCACGGAAAAATGCGGCGCGCCTTCACCCTTCTTGCTGATCACGTTCACCACGCCCCCGATCGCTTGCGAACCGTACAGGGCACCACCGGCACCTCGCAGCACCTCGATGCGGCCGACGTCGTCGGTCATGATGTTGCCGAAGTTGAAGCCGCCCAATGTGGGGCTATTCACTTCGACACCGTCGACCAGGATGAGCGACTGGCCGCTATTGGCGCCGCGGATGAACACGCTCGTCGCGGTTCCCGGCGACCCCGGCTGTGCAACGTCGACGCCAGGCACGTTGCGCAGCGCATCCGTGACCGTGATTGCTTGGCGATCCGCGATGTCCTGTTCCGAAACCACCGAGATCGAGTTGGTGACCGACTCCAGCGGCGCTTCCGTTCGCGTGGCGGTCACCACCACCGTCCCGAGCGGCCTCTCGGCCTGCTCGTCCGCTACCGCCATTCCCACTTGCCCCCAAAGGGCCACCACTACCGTGACAGACGCGAGTGTTCTCATCACCTCTCCTCCTCCTCAACGTGAACTCAATATAAAGCGATACTCGATGCGCCCGCGCAGCGGTTTCGAAAGACCGTCAGGCGGCAGGCGGAAGCGGCTCTGACGGGCAACCGCGATCGCTGCTTCGTCGAGAGCCGGGTAGCCGGAGGACCGCCCCAAGCGCGCGCCGTTTACCGAACCGTCGGCGAGTACGGACAGTGCAACTTCTACCGTGCCCTGCCAGCCGCGCGCGCGGGCAATGAGCGGATAGTAGGGCTCCGGACAGTAGACACAGAAGGCGCGTCGGTCGAGACCGTCACCTATTCCCGAGCCGGGCGCGTGGCCCGAACCTGTGCCGGACAGGTGCGCTATTTCATCTCCGCCCGCACCGTCGAGATTTCCTGATTCGGCGGAAGCAGTGACTAGTTGCGCCTGCGCGGCCGCGTCTACTGCCACTGGTTCCGACCGCTGCTTTTTCGCGATGGCGTGCGATGGCCTCTTTGGGCCTTGTGCACGAACTCGAGGAGAACGGATCTGGCGGGGAGCGACGTCCCGGCGTGCCGGTTCAGGAGGTGGCAGGGCAGCAGGGGCGTCGCCAGACGAAACGCCAGCGGGCTCTTGCCGGCCTTTGCCGGACAGGAGCGAAATGCGAATCAGCGGCGGCGCACTCGCCCTGACCAAGGGGACCGCAGCGGTGGCTGCGACCAGCGCCGCGTGCAAGGTGAGCGACAGCGCCACGCTGGCGGACCAGCGTGTGCTCCGTGTGCCAAGAGAATCGTTCGCGTCCCGTCGCCGCATAACCAAGAGCCTCGACTCCCTCCGGAGATCGAGGCGCTGACGGGATCGCGTCGTTAGTGGTCCCGGCCCGCCGCCCCCCTCCGGAGCATCAGTCCGCTCATGCGATCAGGCAGGTCTCCTGGCTTGGGGATCATCCTCGCGCCGCGCCTTCCCGTCCGAACCATTTCGGACAGTGGCCAGTATTGCGGCACTCGTCCCCCCACACAGTTGCGGGGCAGCGGGGGTTTCACACCCCCTTCCCTCTTGGCCCTAAACTTCAGGGACCTGATCGTGCGCCGCGTGTACTGCGCTTTCGATTCGAAGTCAACTGACCCGAACGCGGGCGGTGGCCGCACCGGTCGAGTGCACGTGCACCTCATCCGTAATGCGGCTATAGGTTTTTGCATGAACCATCCGCTCGAAGTCCGACGCATGGCGGAAGAGAACCAGCTCAAGATCACCTGGAACGATGGCCACGTGAGTTTGTATCCGCTGCCGTATCTGCGCGGGTGGTGTCCATGTGCTGTATGTCAGGGGCATGGCGGTGAACGCCGCTACGTGCGCGCGCAGAACACGGAACTGACCAACATTGCCGTGGTCGGCAAGTACGCGCTGGGCCTCACCTGGGGTGACGGTCACGACACCGGTATCTACTCGTACGCCTATCTGCGCCCACTGTGCCCGTGCGCGGACTGCCACCCGACGACGTAGCGCGCGGCGCCGCCTCGCCCATATGGCATATGGCGTATTGCTTATCGCCAGGGACCAGACGCCATATGCCAGGCTCACAAATGCGCCATCTGATCCAGTGCTTCCGCCCGCCACTGGTCGCTCTGTCGCGCGATGACGTGGATGGAGCCCAGCTCTGCGGTCAGGTCGCGGCGGTGCGCCTCGTCGAGCGCCAAGAGCTCGGCCACGATGCAGCGGATCACGCCCTTGTGCAGGACGAAGAGCAATTCGCCCCGTGGTGCCCGCGCCAGCACCTCATGCAGCGCCCGCGCCACGCGGGCGCGAAAGTCGCGGTTCGACTCTCCGCCGGGATAGGTGAAGTCCGCCCCGAGCCCTTCCCATTCGGCATAGAGTCGCGGGTGCCGTGCCCGGATCTCGTCTGCTGTGAGCCCTTCCCACTCGCCGAAATCGATCTCATCGAAGCCGGCGAGCTGCATCAGCATCGGGGCGCGATCGCTGGCGGCTCGCGCGCTACTGATGATCCGTGCCGCCTCGGCGGCGCGCGAGAGCGTGCTGGTGTACACCGCGGCGAAGCGCTGGGTTACCAACGTGGCCCGCACCCGTTCCATCTGTATCCGCCCCAGGTCGCTGAGCGGCACGTTGGTCCGTCCGTAATAGCGGATGCTCGACTGTCCTGCAGTTTCGCCGTGACGAACGAGCGTAAGGCGCATCGACGACTGGTTCATTGATGCAGCCCGCCCTCACCCCGACCCTCTCCCAGAGGGCGAGGGAGAAGAAAGTGATCCAACTCCCGTCTGGTGCTCGCTCGGATAGCCGAAGAAGGTACGGGCCGCACCTGCGGTTCGCGTCACCAAGGCATCGGGGACGAACACGTAGAACCGCCAGAGCGCAGCGTAGCGTGCCTCGAGCGCCTTGATTTCTGAGTTCGGCTGGTCATCGCACTGGTTGAGCGCCGTCAAACCTCCGGGCGTCCGCACCAGCGCGGCGGCCTCTTTCATGACCGTCAGTGCCGGGCAATAGACGATGACCTCCGCCGCGTCACAGCCGAGCTCGCGCGCCAGGGTTTCCTCGGCGTCACGGCGGTTGCTGGCGGACTCGTGGAAGCGTTCGACCAGGCGGCGGCGTTCTTTCTCCGCCACGCTCAGCGCCGACACCACGTATCCGCGTTTGAGCAGGACACGTCTTTCCAACCGCTCAACCAGGCCCACGATCCGCGGGTCCGGACGCTGAGCGCTGGGGATTTCTTTCAACCGCTGCAACAAGCTCCAGTCGTTGAGCTGCAACAGTTCCTCTTCCTTCAACGCCCCGTGTTCGTGGGCGAGTTCCACGGCCTTGGAGATCATCGCCCCCGCCGCCACCTTGGTGTGATGGTAGTAGACGCGTTCGGTCAGGAAGTAGCGCAAGCGCAGCAGTTGTACCGTTTCCGACCGCGCATCGGGCCGCTCCATCCCGTGCTTGGTCATGTTGATCACCAGTTGGTCACCATCGACGATGAAGTAACGGAAAATGCGCTGGTCGTAGTGTGGCGCCAGGCCGGCGAAGTAGGCATCGCGGTGGAGGTAATCGAGCAAGTCCGCGTCAATGGTGCTGGAGATGATCTGCCGGGACCATGCGGGCACGGTGATGGCCGGCGCGCTTTCCACGCCCAGCATCGCCGCGAGGGCGTGCTTGACGCCTAGCGCCGCCAGCCGTTCGCCCAAGGCACCATTGAAAAGGGCGATGAAGCGCACCCCCTTGTCGTGACGCGGGAACAGTCGCCGTTCGTCCTCCAACGTGTGCCCGAAGGGCACGTGCGTCACGTCATGGAGCAGCGCCGCCGCACCGATGAGCTGCTCCATATCCGCCTCGACCTGGGTGCCCGACGCCCGCACGGCGTTGATGATGCGCTTGCTCAGCGCATTGACGCCGAGCGAATGATCGAAGCGGGTGTGCACACAGCCGGGGTACACCAGGCTGGCGGTGCCCAGCTGCTTGATACCGCGCAGCCGCTGCATCTCCGGCGTATCGAGCACCTGTTGCTCGAGCGGGCTGAGCGAGATGTCGCCGTGGATGGGATCGCGGATCAGCATCGCCTATACGATACCGTTCTCACCAGCGCTCGTCGAACGTGATCTGGACAGCTTTCATTCACAGCTCAACGCGGCGCTGGGGTCTCTGGCGCCGCGGCCCTCCGCCCGCCCGGCAGCCAGCGGCCGCGTTCGAGCGCGACCAGCGACAGAATGACGATGGCCTGAATGACCGACACCAGCACGGACGACACGCCGGCGGCGCGTTGCATGGCGTTGGAGCCGGCGTCGAGCGCGCCGAAGAAAAACGCCGCGACCACCACACCGGCCGGAGACAGCCGGCCGAGCAGGCCGACGGCGATGGCGGTGAAGCCCCAGCCGGGAGAAAAGCGCTCGTACAGCCGGTGGGTCACCGCACTGACTTCGATACCCCCGGCCAATCCCGCCAGCGCCCCGCTGAGCGTCATCGCCAGGAGCAGGCGGCGGTCGACGTCGATGCCGGCGAGTCGCGCCGCTGCGATGTTCAATCCGGAGGCGCGCATCTCGTAGCCCAAGATGCTGCGGTACAGCAGCACGTGCGTGCCGGCAGCGATCACGAGCGCGAGCAGCAGGCCGAGATGCGCGCGGTGCCCCAGCACCAGGCGAGGCATCCACAGGGCGGCGGTGACGGCATCGGTTTGCGGGTAGCGGCCGGCCGCTTCCATCAGCGGCCCCTGCACGAGGTAGCTGATCAGTCCAAGCGCCATGAAGTTCAACATGATCGTGCTGATGACTTCGTTGACGTTGCGGCGCAACTTGAGCTGGCCGGCGATGCCTGCCCAGCCCGCGCCCGCCGCCGCCGCCGCCACGAGATAGACGGCAAGCGTGAGCCCCGCCGGCAGCGGCAGGTTGTGCGTGCCCAATGCCGCCATCGTGAGCGCACCCATCAAGAGTTGTCCTTCCACACCGATATTCCACACGCCCGCCTGGAAGGAGACGGCAATCGCCAACCCGGCCAGCAGCAAGGGACAGCTCTTGACGGCCACCTCGGAAAGACTGTCGACGCTGCCAAAGGCGCCCTCGACCAGCGCACCGAAGGCGACGGCAGGATCGCCGCCGGACAGCGCGATGATGAGCGCGCTGGCGGCCAACGCACCAGCAAGCGCCAGCAGAGACGGACCGAAACGGTCGGCCAATGCGCGCATCAGTGCGGCACTCCGGCCATCAGCAGGCCCAAGCGCTCGGTGTCGATCGGCGGTTCAAGCGCCGGGCTCAGGTGGCCACGCGAGAGGACACTGACACGGTGACTGAGATCGAGCACCTCGTCGAGGTCGGTGGAAATCAAGACGACGGCGCAGCCGCGCCGCGCACTGTCGAGCAGCGCGTCGGCGACCGCACGCGTGGCCGCTACGTCCAGGCCACGACTCGGGTTGGCCGCGATGAGCACGGCCGGGTCCGCCGCCAACGCCCGGGCCACGACCACCCGTTGCTGGTTGCCGCCGGAGAGTGACCGCACCGGCTCTTGCAGGCCGGCGCGAATGCCATATTGGCGTGCCGCCTCGGCAGCAACACGCCGCGCCGCATCCAGGTCCACCATGCCCCAACGGCCGCAGCGATCGAGCAGCACACGGCTGAGGAGTAGATTCTCCTGCACCGTCATCGGCAACACCAGCCCTTGGTGTTGCCGGTCGGGCGGAATGTGCCCGATACCGGCGGCCAACGCCGCGCGTGGCGTGCAGGTTGTGCGCGGCCGGCCCCGCACGCTCACCGTTCCGCTCGCAGGCCGCCGCAGCCCCACGAGCACTTCGAACAGCTCCTGCTGTCCGTTGCCGTCCACGCCCGCGATGCCGAAGATTTCCCCGGCGCGCACGGTGAAACTCACATCGACCAGCACCGGCGCACTGGTCCCGCCACCAACAGCGAGCTGCGACACTTGGAGGACGATCTCGCCAGCGGCGTGTGCCGCCACGCGTGGCCGTACCGGCGCCACATCACCGATCATCCGCTCTGCCATTTCGCGCTCGCTGAGATCCGCCGTCGCATAGGTTCCGACGTTGCGCCCGCGGCGCATGATGGTGACACGATCGGCAACCTCTCGAACCTCACGCAGCTTGTGCGTGATGAAAACGACCAGTCGACCCTGGCTGCGTAATTGCCGCAGGAGGACGAACAGCGTGCGAACCTCCTGCGGGGTGAGCACCGCCGTCGGTTCGTCGAGGATGAGCACGCGCTGCGCATGAGCGAGCGCTTTCAGGATCTCGATCCGTTGGCGCGCGCCAACGGGAAGCTGGGACACGGGTACCTCCAGGGGGCTCAGGTCGAGGCCGATACGTTGCGCCAGCGCCGCTGCCTCGGTCGCCGCGGCGGCGCGGTCGTACCGCCAGCGCGACTGCCGCGGCAGGCTGAGGGCCAGGTTTTCCGCCACCGTCAGTGCCTCCACCAAGGTGAAGTGCTGGTGCACCATACCGATGCCGGCGTTCCGGGCCTGACGCGGCGAGGCAAAGGAAACGGGCCGCCCATCAAACAACAGGTTGCCGGCATCAGGACGGAGGGAGCCGGCGAGGATGTGCATGAGCGTGGACTTGCCGGCGCCGTTTTCTCCGAGCACGGCGTGGATCTCGCCGGCACGAAAATCGAGATTGACGTCGGCAAGCGCCTGAGTATTCCCAAAGCGTTTGCTCACGCCGCGCACAGCGAGCCGCGGCGCGGCGACGTCCGGTTCAGCGGGATTCGGCACCGGCGTGTGCGAGTTGCGGGTCAAAATTCAGCGGTTGGCACTTTCAGCGTGCCGGCGATGATCGCTTGGCGCGCCTGCTCGATGCGCTCGCGGACGGCTGCCGGAATCTCGGGCTCGAGGCGCGGGTTCAGGATCAGTTTGATGACGCCATCTTTCATCCCCATGCGCTCGACTTTCCCCGTGAAATGACCTTCCTTCACCTCGCGGGCGACTTCCACAAAGGCATATGGAATGTCGCCGACGGCGCTGGCGATGACGACGTCGGGTGCGACATCGTTTTGGTCCTTGTTGCTGCCGAAGGCGTAGACATGTTTCATCTGCGCCGCCTGAAACACGCCGAGGCCGGCGGCATCTGCATTGTGAAACAGAAAGTCGCAGCCTTGCTGCACCAGCGCCAGCGCCGCTTCCTTGGCCGCACCGACATCCTCCCAGTTGCCGACGTACGAGGTGACCACGGTGAAATCCGGCCGCACGGCTTTGGCCCCGGCCTGAAAAGCGATGATGGTGCTCTTCACCGAAGGGATCTCGATGCCGCCGACGACGCCCGCCTTGCCGCTCTTCGACATCGCCCCGGCCAGCATGCCTTCGAGATAGGTAGCCTCTTCGAGCATGAAACGCAGGGGAGCCACGTTCGGCCGCACCGTATTGCCGGAGGTGGTGATGAACACCGTGTGGGGGAAATCCGGCGCCACTGCGGCGGCGGCATCCTGGAACTCAAACCCGTGACCGAACACGAGCTGGTAGCCGCGGCGGGCGAAGTCGCGGAAGCCCTCCTCGAACTCGGCGGGGGTTTTCGTCTGAATTTGACTGACTTCGGCCCCGAGTTGGTCGCGAATTGCCAGCAGGCCCTCATAGGCCAAGGCGTTCCAGCCAGCGTCACTGACCGGACCGGGGCTCAGCAAAGCCACCTTGAACGACGGCGCCGCGGCGGGGGTACCGGCGGACGCGGCCGCCGGCGCCGAGTTGCGTTGACAGCCAGCCGACGCAAAGAGCAGCATCAGCACCAGGCAGAGCCGGCTCGGGAGATCCATACTGCCTGGTTTATAGCGGACGGCTCTTCACCGCCGCAAGGATTTGACCGGGGTGGTGAACTCGGACACCATAGGTTGGATGCGCTGGTGTTGGGTCATTTGTGCCCTCTGGCTGTGGGGCAGCACGTTGGCGGCGCCCGCGGCGGCGGCCGTGCGCGTGGTCGCAACGATTTTTCCAGTGGCCGACATGGTGCGTCAGATCGGCGGGGAGTTGGTGGACGTGGCGACGCTGCTGCCGGCCGGCGCCAGCCCGCATACGTTCGAACCCACACCGGATCAGGTACGCACAGTCGCTCAGGCTACGGTATTCGTCGAAATCGGGGCCGGACTGGATACCTGGGCCGGCAAGCTCAAAGCGGCGCGCAGTGGCCCGCTGACCGTGGTCACATTGACCGTGGGCCTGCCGCTACTCGGGGCGACACCGGAACGCGGTGAGCCTCACGGTGGCGACCCGCATGTCTGGCTCGACCCGGTGCTGGTGCGAGATCACTTGGTGCCAGCTATCGCCAGGGGATTGAGTCAGGCAGATCCGAGCCACCAGGTCGAGTTTCAACGGGGGGCCGCCGGCTTTCAGACTGCCCTGACGCAGCTCGATGCCGACATCAGGGCAACCCTGGCCCCTGCGGTCAATCGCAACTACGTCGCTTTTCACTCCGCCTGGCGATACTTCGGCCAGCGCTACGACTTGCACGAGGTGGCAGTGGTAGAAGGCTTCCCCGGCAAGGAGGCGTCGGCGCTGGAAGTCGCCGGGGTGGTGGACAAGGCCCGTGCGGCGCACGTGCGGGTCGTACTCATGGAACCGCAGTTCAATCCACGGATGGCAGAGCAGATCGCGCACGAGATCGGCGCGCAGGTGCTGCTTGTCGATCCGCTGGGCGGACCCGGACTGTCCGACCGCAGCCATTACCTTGAACTCCTGCGCTATAACTTGCGGGTGTTTGCCAAGGCTCTCCTGTGACCACAGCAGCTCTTCCCATGGTGGATGTCCGCGACCTTGCCGTTGAGATCGACGGGCATCCGGTGTTGTGGGACATCAACTTCTCCGTTCCCACCGGCAACTTCCTCGGGATCATCGGGCCAAACGGCGCCGGCAAGACCACGCTGTTGCGCGTTTTGCTCGGACTGATCGCCCCGAGCCGCGGTGCGGTACGGGTCCTCCACCGCTCGCCGGCGGAGCTGGGACATGGTGCGCATCAGATCGGCTACGTGCCGCAGCGGCTGGAGTTCGATCCGCGATTTCCAGTGTCGGTACGCGATGTCGTCATGATGGGCCGCGTCTGTTGTCTCGGTTTGTTCCGCTTTCCGCGCCGCGAAGACTGGCGCAAGGTGGATGAATCCATTCGCCTGGTCGGTCTTTCCGGGCAAGAGCACCGTCGTATCGGTGAGCTGTCCGGCGGAGAGCAGCAGCGCGCCTTCTTGGCCCGGGCGCTGTGCGCAGAAACCAAGCTGCTCCTGCTCGACGAGGCGACGACGGGACTCGACCTGCCGGCGCAGCACGAGATGTACGCGCTCTTGCAGCGGCTGCGCCGCGAATTAGGACTCACCGTGATCGCGGTGTCGCACGACCTCCTGGCACTCGGGGTCCACGCTGACAAGCTGATCTGCATCAACGGCACCACCCACATCCACGGCAATCCGCAGACGGTGTTGCAGAGCCATCAGCTGCGCGAGGCCTACCGCTGCGAGTTCGATTTCCTGTCCCACGAGGCGGAGGAAAGCCTCGGAGCATCACGATGACGGAGCTGCTCAGTTACGGATTCATGCAGCGCGCCCTGATTGCCGGGGTCCTGGTGGGCGTGCTCTGCGGGGTCTTGGGCTTCTTCGTCGTTTTGAAGCGGATGTCGTTCATCGGCGTGGGCATCTCCCACTCCGCCTTCGGCGGCATCGCCATCGGGGTGCTGCTTGGCATTGAGCCCTTGATCGCAGCGGCGGTGTTCGCAACCATCGTCGCCTGGGCTATTGGTTGGCTGAGCCGTACCGGGCGGCTGCACGAGGACACCAGCATCGGCATTCTCTTTTCATCGTCGATGGCGTTGGGTGTGGCGCTCATCAGCTTGTCACGCACCTATCAGGTCGACCTCTTCGGCTATCTCTTCGGCAACATCCTGTCGGTGTCGTCCACCGATCTCTGGCTGCTGGCGGGGATATCGCTCTTCGTACTTGCCGCGGTCGTACTGTTGTTCAAGGAGTTCCTTTTTCTCTCCTTTGACGAAGAGGTCGCACGCGCCAGCGGCCTGCCGGTCAGCGCCTTGTGGTTTCTGCTGCTCACCTGCCTGGCGTTGGCGGTGGTGGCGGCGATTCGTGTCGTGGGCATCATTCTGGTCGAGGCACTGCTCGTGATTCCAGCGGCGATCGGCTACCAGGTGGCGCAGGGATACCGGGCAATGGTGTGCGTTTCCGTCCTCAGCGCCGTGACGGCAGCCATCGCCGGGCTGTTCATATCGTATTTCTTCAACGTCGCCGCAGGAGCGACGATCGTTCTCACGCTGACGCTGATCTTCTTTCTCGCGCTGGCGGTAGCCCGCAACCGGCGGACGGCGGTGCGCCAGCCGGCCGTGGCGGCCGAAAACGTTCGGCCCGCACGGTGATGCGAGCTGTCGGTCTGACGGATTCGAGCTACGGACCGATGTGGACCACAATCTGCGCCGGCGCGCCGACGTTGCGGTCGGTGTCTCGCAAACGCACGGTCAACACCGTGTCCCCCTGCGGGAATTGATCCGGCGTATCGAC
>DASVHW010000290.1 GCA_036382395.1 Candidatus Binatia bacterium
ATGAGTGAGTACAGCGCGTGGTTCGAATGCATCAACGGTTGCCCCACCCACTTCAGTCTTTTTGAGGTGATCTACCGCTGCCCTCAGTGCGGCGACCTGTTGGACGTGGCACACGACATGGCCGCTCTCAAGCGGCGCTCGCCGGCCGCCTGGATGCAGCTTTTCGACGACCGCTACCGGCGCAACACCTTCCCCTACGGCTCTGGCGTCTGGGGCAAAAAGGAATGGGTCGTCCCGTTCATCGACAACGAGAACGTGGTGTCGACCTACGAAGGCGGCACCAATCTGCTGTGGGCGGATCGCTATGGCAAGCTGCTCGGCGTCGAGGATCTCTGGGTCAAGCAGTGCGGCAACTCGCATACGGGATCCTTCAAGGATCTCGGTATGACCGTCTTGGTCTCGGTGGTGAAACAGATGATCGCCGAGGGCCAGATGATCACCGCCATCGCCTGCGCCTCGACCGGCGACACGTCAGCGGCGCTGGCGAACTACTGCGCCGCCGCGGGAATTCCCGCCGTCGTCCTCCTGCCGCGGAACAAGGTGTCCCCGGCCCAGCTGGTGCAACCGCTCGCCAACGGTGCGTTGGTGTTGAGCCTGGACACCGATTTCGACGGCTGCATGGCGCTGGTGCAGGAGATCACCAAGGAGCACACCGTCTACCTGGCGAATTCCATGAACAGCTTGCGGTTGGAGGGCCAGAAGACAGTGGCCATCGAAATGGTGCAGCAGTTCAATTGGGAAGTGCCGGACTGGGTGGTGATTCCGGGAGGTAACCTCGGCAACGTCAGCGCCCTCGGCAAAGGGTTCTTGATGATGCAGGAGCTCGGGCTGATCCAGAAGCTGCCCCGCATCGCCGTGGCGCAGGCGGAGAACGCCAACCCGTTGTATCTTTCGTATCTCAAACACTTCCAGTCATTCGTGCCGGTCAGGGCCAAGAAGACCCTGGCCAGCGCCATCCAGATCGGCAACCCGGTGAGTTACAAGCGCGCCATCAAAGTGCTGCAGCAGTTCGACGGCGTCGTGGACCAGGCCAGCGAGACCGAGCTGGCGGATGAGGCGGCGCGCGCCGACCGCACCGGCATGTTCAACTGCCCGCACACCGGCGTCGCACTGGCGGTGTTGCGCAAGCTGGTGGAACGGAAGGTCATCCACTCCAACCAGCGCGTGGTGGTGATCTCAACCGCCCATGGCTTGAAGTTTGCCGAGCAGAAGACGGCGTATCATCTCGGCCAGATCGAAGGCGTGCACTCCACCTGCGCCAACCGGCCGGTGGAGATCGCCGCGGATCTGCGGCTGGTCAACGAGACGATCAAGCGTTACGCCGACAAGATCAAGCTGCTGGAGGCCTAACGTGTCGAGCGACAAGCCCGGGACCCGCAAGGTTGGGCCAAGCACCCAGGCCGTGCACGGCGGCGAGCCGCGCACCAAATTGACGAGCGCCATCGCCACGCCCATCATTCAGAGCGCCACCTTCACCTTCACCAACACGCAAGAACTGTCGGACTACTTCGAAGGCCGCATCGAGCGTGAAGAGTATGGCCGCTACGGCAACCCGACACAGCGCGTGGCGGAGTGCAAACTTGCGGCACTGGAGGGAGCGGAAGACGGGCTGCTGTTCTCCAGCGGCATGGCCGCGATCACGACGACGCTCTTCGCCATGACCACGAAGGGGGCACACGTGGTGGTCACCGACGACGCGTACCGGCGGACCCGCCAGTTCTTGCACCAGATCTTGCGGCGCTACGGCGTCGAGGTCTCGACCGTGCCCGCCGGTGACTACGACCGCATGGAGGAATCGGTGCGGCAGACGACCCGGCTCATCTTCAGCGAGTCGCCGACCAACCCGTACAACCGTATTCTCGATCTCGAGCGCGTGGCCGACATCGGCCGGCGCCACCGAGTGAAGACGATCATCGACTCCACCTTCGCCACGCCGATCAACCAGCGCCCCACCGATTTCGGCATCGATCTCGTCATCCATTCGGCCACCAAGTATCTCGGCGGTCACAACGACTTTCTCGCCGGCGTGGTGCTGGGCAACAAGGAACTGGTCGGGGCCATCCGCGAGTTTCACGGCGTCACCGGCGCGGTGGCCGATCCCTTCGTCGCCTACCTGCTGATCCGGGGCATCAAGACCTTGGCACTCCGCGTGGCACGGCAGAACGACAATGCGCAACGCATCTCCGAGTTCCTCGAGCCGCACCCGAAGGTGGCGCGTGTCTACTATCCTGGCCTCCCGAGCCATCCCGAACACGCCATCGCCGTGCGCCAGATGCGGGGGTTCGGCGGCGTCGTATCGTTCGAAGTGTACGGCGACGTCACCACCGCGTCGCGCCTGGTCGACGCGTGCAAAATCCCACGCATCGCTCCATCGCTCGGCGGCGTCGAGAGCCTGATCGAGCAGCCGGCGCTGATGAGCTTCTACGAACTGACGACGGAGGAGCGACTACAGATCGGCATCAAGGACACGCTGGTGCGCTATGCCGTGGGCGTGGAAGATGCCGACGATCTGATCGCCGACCTCGAGCAGGCGTTGGAGCAGATTTGACGGTTTCTTAGGAGGTCGCTGAAGAAGGGTCTGAACACCCTTCGACTAGCTCAGGGTGAGCGGAACAGTGCAATGAATGCGAGGAGGGGATCCGCTCATGCTGAGATTGGGATCGTCACTGACGCACCGATCTGTCGAGCCAATGAACCTTCGACGGACCGGACAGAGCCCGGTCCCACCGGTGGCACCGGGCTCTGTCCGGTGCTGGTTCATTGGGAGCCTGTCGAAGCATTTGGTGGGGTCTTCCAGCAGCCTGCTGGGCACCGCCCTCAGGGG
>DASVHW010000291.1 GCA_036382395.1 Candidatus Binatia bacterium
AAGGATGATACATCGTTGACCAAGCTCATTTCGCCCTCCGTGGCTGCAGACTTGCCGCGTAACCTCCGACCACCCCTTGATGTGGGGAACTCAATCAGGAAACGACCCAACGAGTCAATTCGTGTGACCTCGCCAAAATCCCATCTGGGCCTTCAAGCGGCGTCCCCGTCCCTCGGAGCGGCCATCGCAGGAACCCCCGTCGAGGTGCGGCCCCGAAGAGCTTGCCAGCGCCCCGAACCACCGGCTAGCAGCCCGCTGCCAGTACCCTGCCGCGAACCGCGAACGCTTGCTCAGAATCGGCTAAATTCTTTCCACCATTAGGCAACTTGGGAGCGTTGGTCACAGACTGGACTTGGGGCGCAGACTGAGCGCACATGGACCCAGACGGAGGTCTCCATGTTGGGAGCCAATTCATCATCGGCTTAAATTGCAGCGGATGAGGTTTTGGCGAGGCAGGGGCATGGAATGAGCCGAAAACCGCTCGTGATCTATCACGCGCACTGTATTGATGGCCTGACGGCCGCCTGGGTTGCCCGGCGCTCGCTGCACGACGCGGACCTGCATCCGGCCTCCCACGGCTCCTCGCCCCCAGACATGACGGGGCGGGATGTCTATATGTTGGACTTCGCGTACCCCCGTCCGGTCATGGAAGTCATTGCCCGGCAGGTGCAGACGCTCGTCCTTCTGGATCATCACAAGACCGCCGCAACGGACTTGGCCGGCCTCGGCGCGAGCGCCACCACCATCCGCCTCGAATTCGACATGCAGCGTTCCGGTGCGCGCCTCGCCTGGGACTGGTTTCACCCGGACGAGCGAGAAGACGCGCCGTGGCTCGTCCGGTATGTCGAGGACCGTGACCTGTGGCGCTTCGCCCTCCCGTACAGTCGGCAGGTGACGACGGGCATCGATGCGTACGAACACACGTTGGAGAGTTGGGACGCGCTGGCGGAACGCGATCTCGAGGAGGTGGCCCGCGAAGGGCGCGTGATCGAGACCTACCGCCGGCGCTGCATTGAGGCGGCGTGCACGTTGGCCCTGCCGATGGTGATTGCCGGCTATCCGGTGCGCGCCGCGAACTGCTCAGAGAGGCGCTTCGCGTCCGATACGGCGATGGCGCTGGCGGACGGGTTCCCGTTCGAGGCGACGTACTGGATCAGCGCCAACGGCGCCGTGCGCTTTTCGGTGCGGTCGCCAGCCGAGGGACTGGACGTGTCGGAGATCGCCAAGACCTTCGGTGGCGGTGGACACGAGCACGCGGCGGGCTTTGAAGTGTCCCTGGAAGAATTGGCTCAGATGATCCGCGCGGGTGCGGCCGCCGGTCCACATTCGGCGTAACCGTGAAGTGCTGATGCTCTGCGCCAGTGCGCCGTGCGGATTTTGTCGTTGGCCGTGCTGCTGGCCCTCAGCCGCGCGCCGGCACGATCCCGTACTCGATCATGCTGCGCCCGGTGTCGAGGATCGTCTGCTCCACCGGACGCATGGACCAGCCGAGCTCGCGCTTCGCCTTCTCGCAGCTCACCCGTTCTTCTCGGCCGACATACTCGAGCGCCAAGCGGATCGTCTTGTCGAACCGGGCGATGACCCACATCAGCCAGTAGGGGAGCCGTCCGGTCGGCACCCGGTAGCCCTTGGGGTTGAACTCGGCGGCGAGCACCTTGGCCATGTCCTCGATCCACATGTGGTCACCGGCGCAGATATAGCGGTTGCCGGGCGCGCGGGGACTCTCCATCGCCAGGCGGTGGGCGATCGCGATGTCGCGCACGTCGACGGGAGCGAAGCCGATGCGCGGGCACGCGGGCATCTCGCGCGCCAGCAGCTTGCGTACGACCTCGCCCGACGTTCCGGGATCGGCGTTCAGGACCGGCCCGAGCACGAATCCCGGATTGATGACGGCCAGCTCGAAGCGCTGGCTCGCCGGCAGTCCTTCGACGAAGTCCCACGCGGCACGCTCCGCCAGGGCCTTGCTCTTCTGGTACGCCTCGCAGCGGTCGACATTCGACCAGTCCGCCTCGGTGCGCACCCTGTGGTCGTGCGCGTCATGACCGAACGCGATGGCCGCAACCGACGAGGTGAGCACGACCCGCTTCACGGTGCCGCTCGCGGCGCACGCGCTGAGCACCCGCTTGGTCCCGTCGACCGCAGGGCGGATCAGGTCCATCTCGTCCTTCGGCACCTCGGCGGGGAACGGCGAGGCGACGTGCCAGACGTAGGTACAGCCGGCCACCGCTTCCCGCCACCCGCGATCGCTACCGAGGTCGGCCTCCACCAGATCGAGCGTGCCGCCCGTGCGATCAGCAATGGCGCGCAGGTAGGCGCATTTCTCACGCGCCTGAAGGCTACGCACCGTACCGCGCACCGCGTACCCGTGTTCGAGCAGCTCGCGCACGCAGTGGCCGGCTATGAATCCGGACGCTCCCGTGACCAGGACAAGCGTGTTCTTGGATGCAGCTGTCATTATTGTACCCCGTTGCCGGCCCAGGTTGACAGCGCACCGAGCGCTCTGCAAGTTCCCTCGGGTTCGGGACGTGAAAGGACCAGACCATGAAGCGGAATACCGCTCGACTCGCCGCGGCGTTACTGACGGCGTCGACCTTCGCCGCGCGCAAGCACCGCGACCAGTGGCGCAAGGATGCGGAAGCGTCGCCCTATATCAACCATCCGATCGAGGTCGCCGAGATCCTCGCGCGCATCGCCGGCGTCGACGATGTCACGGTGCTGCAGGCGGCGCTCTTGCACGACACGGTGGAGGATACGCAGACGTCACCTGAGGAACTCGAACGCGAGTTCGGGTCCGCTGTCCGCAAGCTGGTCGAGGAAGTGACCGACGACAAAACTCTCCCGAAGCCGGAGCGCAAACGGCTGCAGATCGAGCACGCCCCACACCTGTCTCCGCGTGCGAAACTACTCAATCTTGCCGACAAGATCTGCAACGTGCGTGACGTGACGCATTCGCCGCCGAAGGACTGGGATGAACGGCGGCGTGTAGAGTACTTTGATTGGGCGGCAAAAGTCATGGCTGGCTACCGGCGTACTAATCGGGCGCTTGAGCGCCACTTCGATGCCCTGCTGCGCGAGGCGCAGCGTCTCATGAATCCGCTCGGCGTTTCGGCAAAGCGCAAACCAGCCTGAGCGCTGCTCGTTCTCTCACTTTCGCAGATGCGCGTCTCGTTCCTGACGCAGGTAGAGGCCAACTGTCACCATCGATGGCGTCGGGGCCAGGCCTTGGTCCTTGGTTCTAGGTGTGGCAGTCTTGTTCATAATGGCGTGTCCCTTTCTTTGTTTGGGCAACCCCGTCCCTGTCGAGATGGAAAAGGAACCATCACTTTTT
>DASVHW010000292.1 GCA_036382395.1 Candidatus Binatia bacterium
GATCGTGGTGCTTCGGAATGGGCAAGTCTTGTCCATGGTCGGGCTGGCGTCGCGCAAGAGATGTGCCGCTTGTCATGATCAAACCATCGGGGTTTCTAATTGCCTGATGGTCTGAGTTGACTGAGGGCCCGCCCAAAGAGACGGTGCGCAACTTCTGCGCACCGCGCAACAAATGCACAGCGGAGTTAACCTGCAAGCGGTCGCCTAGCGGTTCTCCGGCGTAGCCCACTTTCCAACCAAACCGGAACGGAAACATGGCGCTTGCGTTTCGCCACCGGGCATGCGATCGGACTGTAACCGTGCGAGCCCAGATCCGGCTGGATCCGTTCCAGCGATTCCTCGCGGCCGTGCTGCTGTGCAGCGCGCTCGCGATAGCCGTCCTCGGTGCAGCCGTCGACCACCTGCTCACGCGCAATCTCTTCGACCGCGAGGCCCAGGTTACGGCAGAGGCGGTACGAGTCCTCACAAACCTAGACTTGACCCCCGAACAATTCCGCTTCGTGGCCAGCAACAACAAGACGTGGGCGTTTACTCACCTGGCGCAGCACCTCACCAGCATCCCCGAGATCAGGCACGTGAAGATTTACGACGCAGAGGAGGGGACAGCGGTTTGGTCCGACGAGTGGCAATGGATGCAACAGGACGAGCAGAGCAACCCTGAGCTGGCGGCGGCCCTCAAGGGGCAGACCGAGGTGGAGATGAGGACACCTACGGCGCTGCGCTCGCACGAAGCTGGTGGCTCTGACGGCCACCGCATCCTTCAGGTCTACGTCCCCATGGTCTCACCCGACGGCAAGGTGTACGCGGTTTTCGAGGTCTCCAAGAACCCGGCGACCTTCTTCCGCAACCTCGATAGCGCCCGCCGTATGCTGTGGCTCATCTCCTTGGGCGTAGGCATTGTGCTCGTCGCCCTGTTGGCACACATCTTTCTCCGTGCCCGTCGCACCGAGATGGCACTACACACACGCAATCGTGAGGTGGAAGCACAGCTGATCCAAGCGGAGAAGCTGAGCGTTGTGGGCGAGATGGCCGCCGCGATCGCGCACGAGGTGAACAATCCCCTCGGCATCATGATGGGAAAGACCCGGGAGCTGCGGGCGATGACGAACGAGCGTGGTTGCCCGCAGGTCTGCCGCGAGGACTTTGACGTCTTTGGCCGCGAGATCGGTCGCATCGCTGAGGTTGTGCGCAGCCTCCTGCTCTTTGCGCGAAAGTCCGAGACGACATTGGCGGCGACCGATGTGAACCAGGTTCTCCGCGAAACCGTGCGCTTCGTCGGGCCTTCTTTCGCACGCGCGAATGTCGCGATCGTACCCGAGCATTACGACGCGCTCCCGCTCGTGCGCGCCGACGCCAACCAACTGAAACAGGTGTTCCTCAACCTGTTGCAGAATGCAAAAGATGCGATGCCGGACGGGGGATCGATCCGGCTGCGCACCTTGTCACAAAACGGCCACATCAACGTGGAGGTTATCGACACCGGCACGGGCGTGCCCCCGGAGATCATCGGCCGCCTCTTCGACCCATTCTTTTCAACGAAAAAGGCCGGCGACGGGTCGGGGCTGGGCCTCTCGGTCAGCTACGGGATCATCAGGGCTCACGGGGGCAGCATCGAAGTCAGCAGTGAAGTTGGCCATGGATCGATTTTCCGTGTGGTTCTCCCAACTCTCGCATAGCGCCGACAGCCCGGTATCGGCGTCCGCGTTTGATCAGGTGGACCGGTATTTTCTCGCGCTGCGCGTGGGGTCCGCCGGGGCAGCCGCCGTGTGGCTATGGAGATTCGCCGCACCAGGTGTGACGCTCAAGGGTGTTACCCTCACTGCGGCGTTCGCGGCCTACTCGCTGGCGCTGTATCTGCAGGTGTGGCGTCACCCGAGCGCGCGTGCACGCGCCTATCTGGCGGTGCTGCCGGCGGATCTCGTGTTCCTCTTCCTCGTCTGTCTCTGGTCAGCGGAGCCGATGTCCGGCGCCTATCTCGCCTTCTACTTGCTCGTCGCACTGCACGCGTTCTACTTCGGCGCAGTGGTGGGCATTGGCGCCGCCACTGGCTTTGCCGGATTGTACACGACCCTGTATCTCTGGCTGCCCTCGGCGCAGCGGTGCTCACTGGAAGACCTGACGCTGCGTTTAGGATTCGCGTTTTTCATTGCGTACTCGCTGGCCCTGGTTTCCCGCCAGATGCGCACCAATCGCCAACGCCTGTTCGAAGTCAATCTGCAACTGCAGCACCGCAATCAGACTCTCGAGCAGACCTACCGGCACCTGTCCGTCGGTCGTCTCGCTGGGGACGTGGCCCATCACATCAACAATCCCGCCGCGATCATCGTCGGCAAGGCAGAGGTGATGCGCCGGCAGGCGGAGCGCGATGGCCTGCCGCAACGCTATCTGCAGGATCTCACCACCATCGCGGAATCCGCATTTCGCATCGGCGGAGTTGTCCGCAGCTTGCTCGCCCTGTCTCCCCAGCAAGACGGGAGGCCGCAAAGTATCGACATTGCGAAAGTCGCACATGGCGTCATTCTGCTGTTTGAGAACCGAGCCACCCAGCGGCGCGTCCACATTGAGCAACGCCTGACGCCGGGCTTGCGAGTGCACGGCCAGGAAAGCGCGCTGCGGCAGGTGATCGTCAACCTGTTGTGCAACGCCCTCGACGCCGTGAAAGACGGCGGAGAGGTGGTGGTCGACACCCGCCCCGGGGCAGAGCCGGAGACGGTGGAACTGCGAGTGCGCGACGATGGACACGGCATTCCCCGTGAGCATCTGGATGAGGTCTTCAGTCCCTTTTTCACCACCAAGGACGGAGCCGATGGCGTCGGCCTCGGTCTTTCTCTCTCACTCACCATCGTCCGCCGGCTCGGCGGCACGATGCGCGTGGACAGTATGCCCGGGAATGGCTCGACGTTCACGGTCGGTCTGCCGGTCGACGCCAGTCCCCTGGCGCGCGAGGAAGCGTCATGAAGAGCGTCTTAGTCGTCGACGACGAACTCTCCATGGCGCTCAACATGGAGCAGGTGCTCTCCCAAGCCGGCTATGCCGTGCGCACCTGCTCCACCGGTGCGGAAGCACTCGCCGCGCTCGCCAAGGAACCAGCCGACGTGATCTTGCTGGACCTCAAGCTGCCGGATGTCTCGGGCATGACCCTGCTCGAGCGCATCAGCGTGGAACGGCCGGGCTCGGTGGTGATCATGGTAACGGGCTTCGCCAGCATCGAAACCGCTGTGGAGGCGGTGAAAAAAGGCGCCGCAGATTTTCTCGCCAAGCCCTTCCCTCCCGACGAACTCGCGCTCAAGGTGAGCAAGGCCCTCGACTACCGCCGCTTGGTTGCGGAGAATGCGTCCCTGCGACGTCAACTCGGCACCCTTCCGCTGCGCCCGATCATCGGCCAGTCGCCTCCGATCTGCGCCATCATCGAAACACTGGGGAAGCTGCATGAGTCGGATTGCCGTGTGCTGATCACCGGTGAGAGTGGCACCGGAAAAGAACTGGTCGCGCGCTACTTGCACTATCACGGGCCGCGCGCGGAGCGCAGCTTTTTCGCCGTCAATTGCAGCGCCCTGACTGAGACGTTGATCGAGAGCGAACTCTTCGGACACGAGAAGGGCGCGTTCACGGGTGCGATCATCACCAAGAAGGGGCTGTTCGAAACGGCCGCCGGGGGCACGCTGTTCCTCGACGAAATCGCCGAAACCAGCCCTGCTTTTCAGGCGAAACTGCTGCGCGTCATCCAGGAGAAGGAGTACAAGCGCGTCGGCGGCGAACGCACCATCAAGACGGATGTGCGGATCATCGCCTCAACCAACCGCGACCTCGCCCGCATGATCGCCGCCGGTACCTTCCGTGAGGATCTGTACTACCGCCTCAGCGTGGTGACCATCCACATGCCATCGCTGCGCGAGCGTCGCGACGACATTCCGCTCCTGCTCGATCATTTCGTTCGGGTCCAAGCCGTCAACGTCAAGAAACCCGTGCCCACCATTGCCCCCGAGGCGCTCGAACTCCTGCGCAGCTACTCGTGGCCGGGTAACGTCAGGGAACTCGAGAACGTCGTCGAACGGGCCATGATCATGTTGGAGGGGCTGGTGCTGCGGCGACAGGATCTTCCCTCACTCGAGTCGGCCGAGAACCGCAGCCTGCCGCGGGAACTGACCACGCTCGAAGACTTGGAGCGCGAGCTCATCCGGCGCACGCTCACCGATCTGAACTGGAACAAAACCGCAGTCGCCAAGCGCCTCGGCATCAGTCGCCGCGCCCTGTACGACAAAGCCTTCCGTCTCGGCATCGTGCTCGATCCCCGGGACGCCGCCTGACGGGCGGCTCTACTGCCCTCACCACAGCCCTTTTCCCTTCCATCTCCACCACACCTGCCGTGCGGTTGCCGCATATGCGTGCCCACAGAACTTCGGTAGCGCCAACGCTGGCACCTTTGTTGCGAGAGTCGGTGGCGAGAACGGGAAAGAGGTGGCGGGTTCGGCGCCAGATCGCCGAATCTGTCCGCGAAAGGAGAGGACAGAAAGATGATCAGTATCATAACGAAGGGGGCGCTAGTTGTAGCGGCCAGTGTCGTTCTGAGCAGCGCGGCGGTGTCAGTGGCCCAGGCGCAGGACGCGAAGCAGGCTTTCGAGAAGAACTGCGTGATGTGCCATGGGGTGAGCGGTAAGGGTGACGGGCCTGCCGGCAAGATGTTGAAGCCACCACCCGCGGATTTTGCGACCGTGCTCAAAGGAAAATCGGATGCCGATATCACCAAGGTCATCAAAGAGGGCGGCAAGGCGGTGGGGAAATCGGCGGCGATGCCGGCTTTCGGCGGCAAGCTAAAGGACGATCAGATCCAAGGCATTATCGAACACGTGAAGGGATTCGCCTCCAAGTGATACGCCCGCTTTGCATTCTTTTGGGCTGCCTGCTCCTCGGCGCCTGCGAGAACGCCCCTGCGGCGGTAACTCAGCCCATTCAGTTCAATCACAAGGCGCATGTCGAGAAGGGCCTGCCTTGTGATGGCTGTCACCAGTCCGTCGAGAAAGCCGCCTCTGCCGGGATCCCCAAAACGGAAACCTGCATGATGTGCCACCAGGGAGCGATCACCGACAGCCCGGAGGAGGAGAAGGTGCGGCAGTACGGGGATAAGGGGCTGCAGATTCCCTGGCAACGCGTCTACGAAGTCCAGGGCCACGTGTATTTCTCACACCGCCGACATGTGGCCTTGGGAGGAGTCGAATGCGTCCAATGTCATGGTCCGGTCGGTGAAAGCACAGCGCCGGTGACGGTAGCAGCAGTTCCCGTGCGCATGGACAGGTGCGTCGGCTGCCACACCCAGAAGGGCGTGAGCATCGATTGCAACGCATGTCACAGATGAAACGTGAGCCGATGGACACTGACGAAAAGAATGGAATCAAGGTTAGCAGGCGTGGGTTTCTCGCGCTGAGTGGGGCGGGCGCAGCCGGTGTGGCGGTTTCCGGCTGTGGGCCGCACAAGTTGGCCGAGTTCCTCGAACTCACCGAGTCAGCCCGCAGGGCTCCCGGTGGCGAAGAACGATGGGTGACATCCATCTGTGGCCAGTGCGAGGGCGGCTGCTCTATTCGTGTCCGCACGGTCGGCGGACGCGCGGTGAACATCACCGGCAATCCGTTCTACCCCCTGAATCGCAACGGCCTTTGCCCAACGGGCCTGGCCGGGCTTCAGACTCTCTATAGTCCAGACCGCATTCGCGGGCCGCTGAAGCGGGTGGGAAACCGCGGAGAAGGAAAGTGGGAACCGATCTCGTGGGAGGAGGCGATCCAAACCGTCGCCCAGCAACTCCGAGAGATCAGAGAACGGGGTGAACCTCACTCCGTCGTCTTCCTCAGCGGGGACGGCAACGGGTTGATGGACACGCTGGTCTCCCGCTTCTGCCAGGCCTACGGCACTCCAAACGACGTACGAAACACGGGGGCGGCCCTGGAGACACAGGCACTGGCGCGCTTCTGCACGCAGGGAACCCGCGCGCCCCTGACCTATGACCTCGACAACACGAACTGCATTCTCTCTTTTGGTGCGCCGCTACTCGAGGCATCGGTCTCGCCCGTCCGCATGATGCGGACTTACGGCCACCTGCGCCAGGATCGCCCGGGCCCCAAGGCCAAGATCATCCAGATTGAGTCTCGCTTCTCGGCCACCGCCGCGAAGGCGGATGAGTGGGTTCCGATCCAACCCGGCACGGAAGGGGCACTCGCCCTGGGCATCGCCTATATCCTGATCCGCGAGGGCCTTTACGATAAACGCTTCGTGGATAACCACGCCTTCGGCTTCGAGGATTGGAAAGATGCCGACGGGACGGCGCACCAGGGTTTTCGGAACCTGGTGCTGCGGGAACACAATCTTGACGAGGTGTCGCGCCTCACCACCGTTCCGGTCAGCACGATTCTGCGGATCGCCAAGGAGTTCGCCACCCACAAGCCCGCCATTGCCCTCGGCGAGATGACCTCCACCAACGCGGCGTACAGCCTGATGGCGGTCCATGCTTTGAACGCTCTCGTGGGAAGCATAGATGTATCCGGCGGTGTCGTGTTTCCCCCCGAAGCACCACTGAAAGAGTTGCCCACTGTGCAACGAGACGACGTGGCGAAACGCGGCCTGACGCAGCCGCGGCTCGACGGTGCGGCATCGCGAGCCTTTCCGTTGGCACACCACGTCGCCACGGCGATGGCGGGGCCCCTGGCCGCGGAGAAACCTTATAAGGCGAACGCGCTCTTCCTGTATCAGGCCAATCCGCTCTTTTCCTCGCCGCAACCGGCAAGCTTCGCTCGGGCTTTCGAGAAGATTCCGTTCATCGTGAGTTTTTCACCGTTTCTCGATGAGAGCAGCACTCAGGCCGACCTGATCCTGCCGGACCATACGTACTTGGAAAAATGGCAGGACATGCCCGCTCCTCCGGTCGTGCCCTACCCGCTCTTCGGTTTGAGACAGCCGGCCGTGACGCCGCTCTACAACACCATGCACACGGGCGATGCCCTGATTCAGATCGCCAAGCAAGTTGGAGGGCCCGTCGCCGACGCTTTTCCCTGGGCGGATTTTCTCACGGTGCTCCAGTACCGCGTCACCGGCCTGTTTGAAGCGAAGCGCGGAGGCATCGTCGAGCCCTTTACCGACAAGTCGTGGACCGCGCTGCTGGAGGACCGGGGATGGTGGTCCTCCTCGTACCATTCCTTTGACGAGTTTTGGGCGCAGTTGCAGGACAAGGGGGGTTGGTGGGATCCGGCCTACAGTTTCGGCGAGTGGGCCCGAATCTTCCCGACGCCGTCTGGCAAGTTTGAATTCTACTCCTTGACGCTGAAGCAGAGCCTGACGGCTTTGGCTGAAACCGGCAAACACGACATCGAGGGGGCATTGAAGGATCTCAAACTGACGGCACGCGGCGACGCGTTGTGCCTGCCGCATTTCGAGTCGCCCCGATTCGCCGGAGCCGATGCCCAATACCCGTTTCACTTGAACATCATGCGGTTGCTGCCGCTGGCAGGCGAGCACAACGCCAATCAGCCGTTCTTGCAGGAAATCCTCGGACCGCAATTGGGGATGCGATGGGACTCGTGGCTGGAGATCAACCCGGAAACGGCCCGGCGACTGGGAGTCGACGACGGCGATGATGTGTGGGTCGAATCTCCCGTCGGCAAGCTCAAACTCCAAGCGCGGCTCAATCCGGGCGCGATGCCCGACGTGGTGAACATGCCGGCGAATCTCGGACACACCGCCTCTGGGCGCTGGGCCGAGGGGATCGGGGTGAATCCGCTGCAGCTCACCGCGCCGGAGTACGACTATCTCGCGGGGCTCAGCGCCCCCGGGGCGACACGCGTGAAAGTGTACAAGGCTTGAGGCGAAGACTATGCCGCGTTGGGGAATGGTAATTGATCTGGACAAGTGTACGGGATGTCAGGCCTGCACGGTGGCGTGCAAGGTCGAAAACAACGTCCCCTTTGCCGAACCGAAAGAGGCGGCGAAGGGACGGGTGATCTCCTGGATGGAAGTGATGACCACCATCGAAGGAGAGTACCCCAATGTGCGCACCCGCTATCTGCCGCGGCCCTGCATGCAGTGCGACAATCCCCCGTGCACCAAAGTGTGCCCCGTCCGGGCCACGTACAAGAACCCCGAAGGGTTGGTCGCGCAGATCTATCCACGCTGTATCGGGTGCCGCTATTGCACCAACAACTGTCCGTACACGGTGAAGTACTTCAACTGGTACCGGCCGTCGTGGCCGCCGGAGATGGAACAGTGCCTAAGCCCCGACGTGGCGATCCGCCCGAAAGGCGTGGTGGAAAAGTGCACGTTCTGTCACCACCGGCTGCAGCGGGCGCGAGAAGAGGCGCGTGCCGAGAGCAGAGAGCTGCGAGAAGGGGACTATATGCCGGCCTGTGTTGAGAGCTGTCCCAGTTCAGCGATGTATTTCGGCGACTTGGACGATCCGAGCAGCACGGTTGCGCGTCAGGCGCAGAGTGCCCGCGCCTTCCGGCTCATGGAAGAGCTGGGCACGGAACCGAAAGTGTACTACCTGCGGGAAGGGGAATGGTATGGCGGCGCCAAAGGTTAACCACGACGAGGACGCCATCCTCTTTGAGCCCATTCTTCACACCGGCGGTCGGTTTTATATCACCGTCGCGGTGCTGCTCACCATCGTCGCCTGGGCTGCGTTCACCTGGATCACGCAGATGCGACAGGGGTTGGGCATCACGGGGATGAACCGGCCGGTGATGTGGGGATTGTATATCACCAACTTCGTTTTCTTCATCGGAATCAGCCATGCGGGGACGCTGATCTCCGCCATTCTCCGCCTGTGCCACGCGGAATGGCGGCGGGCCATTACCCGCTCCGCCGAGGTGATCACGGTGCTCGTGCTGTTCATCGGCATGAGCAACATCGTGATCGACCTGGGGCGTCCGGATCGGGTCCTGTACGTCCTCCAATACGGTCATCTGCGTTCCCCGCTTCTTTGGGACGTGATCAGCGTCACGTGCTACCTGACCGGCAGCATGATCTATCTCTACTTACCCTTGATTCCGGATATTGCGTTGATCCGAGAGCGCACCACCAAACGGGCATGGCTCTATCGTCTGTTGTCGTTGGGCTGGAGCGGCACCGAGCGACAACACCGCTGGCTGGAGCGGGGCATCGCGATCATGGCCGTCGTGGTCATCCCCATCGCCGTCTCCGTGCATACGGTCGTATCGTGGGTCTTTGGCATGACCATCCAGCCGATGTGGCACTCGACCATCTTCGGCCCGTACTTCGTGGTCGGGGCCATCTTCTCGGGAATCGCCGCACTCATCGTCGCCATGGCGATTCTCCGTTGGGCCTATCATCTTGAAGACTACCTGCGCCCGATACATTTCAACAACCTCGGCATTCTGCTCCTGGTGATGACCTTACTCTGGTTCTACTTCACCTTTGCG
>DASVHW010000293.1 GCA_036382395.1 Candidatus Binatia bacterium
TCGAACCTGGCGGAACCGGAGTACGCGACGGCGATCGGCATGGTGCTGTACGGACATCGCGCGCGTTTGGCAACGGGAGCAAGCAGCGACGGAAGCATTACGGGGAAACTGAAGAGTCTGTTTGCGAGAAGAGGCGCGTGAAGAGGCGCAAGGCGCATGGCTCATGGCAGATGGAAATACAGGTTCCTCGACTCGGATGCGGCTTGTGTTACCGAACGCGGGCGACGCTTACGGCCGCATCCTCGCTCGGAATGACACTTGTTTCGTAACTGACAACTGGCGACTGGCGACTGGTGACTGAATCATGATTGAAGCAAACGACAGCAACGAAGGCATCCGCATCCAGTTCAACGAAGATCCGAAGAACAAGGCCCGGATCAAGGTCATTGGCGTGGGCGGGGGCGGCGGTAACGCCATCAACCGCATGATCGACGCGCACTTGGAGGGCGTGGAGTTCATGGCCGCCAACACCGACCTGCAGGCACTGGAGATGTGCCGCGCCCCCAACCGCCTTCAGCTCGGCGTGAAGCTGACCAACGGCCTGGGTGCGGGCGCGAATCCGGAAACCGGGCGCAAGGCGGCGCTGGAGGACGCGGACAAGATCATCGAGGCGCTCGAGGGCGCGGACATGGTGTTCGTCACTGCCGGACTGGGTGGCGGCACGGGTACTGGGGCGGCGCCGATCATCGCGTCGTTGGCCAGCGAGATGGGCGCGCTCACCGTCGCCGTCGTGACCAAGCCGTTCAGCTTTGAAGGCAAGCGGCGCATGTCGCAGGCAGAGCGCGGATTGAACGAGTTGCTCGATTCGGTGGACACGATGATCGTGATCCCCAACGAGAAGTTGCTCGCCGTCGCCAAGGACGCAGGCTTCTTCGAATCGTTCCGCGTGGCCGACGACATCCTGCGCCAGGCGGTGCAGGGCATTTCCGACATCATCACCATCCCGGGCATCATCAACCGCGACTTCGCCGACGTGAAGGCGATCATGGCCGGCATGGGCTACGCGGTGATGGGAACGTCCTCGGCGAAGGGCGACCAGCGGGCGATGGAAGCGGCGCAGAGGGCAATCGCCTCGCCCCTGCTGGAGGCGGGCGCCATCGACGGAGCGCGCGGCATCCTGATCAACATCACGGGCTCCAGTTCGCTGAAGCTGGCCGAAGTCAACGAGGCGTCGAGCATCATCCAGGGCGCGGCGCATGAGGACGCCAACATCATCTTCGGCGCCGTGCAGGACGAGCGCATGAAGGACGAGGTCAAGATCACGGTTATCGCCACCGGCTTCAAAACCCACCACGGCGATCACCGCGAGCGGATGCATGCGGCGGCACAGGCGATTTCGCACGCCCGCACCGCGGCGGTCTACGAGCATCCGGACCCGGTGGTGAATCAGCGGCCAGAGGCATCTGTCCTCGCGCCGGCGGCAAGGCCGGCTGCTGCGGCCGCCACACCTAGCCCGGCCCCACAACGGGAAAACAGCTCGATTGCCGACGTGAAAAGCTCGGTGAAAGCCAACTACGAAGAGGACGACCTCGACGTGCCGGCGTTCATCCGAAAGCGAAACGAAAACCAGTAGGCCGTCGCCGCTAGCGATGGTAACTCAGGGAGCGGTCCTGAGGTAACGACCGGACAAGCGGCTGTCCGTGAGCGTACCGCGTAAGTCTCTGAAGTAGCAGCAGCTTGGAACGCATCCACGACTCCCGCGGGAGCCTTGGCATCTATTTCAAGCGCTTGCTGGATGGGGCCTTCCGGCAGCAGTTTTAGATTGAAAAAGGTAGGGGGAGTCTCTTACTATCTGGACAGACCTCCAAACGAACTTACCTTTCTGGTTACTTGCCCGGGAGTGGTGCGTGGGAGGAAACTCTGGCTTTAGCGGAATGCCCTATCGCGCGCGAACTTCGCGCACCCTGGGGCACCGGTGCCATAAAGGATTCATGAAGAATCAGTCCCCCATAACCAACGCTCTCCTGGTAATCGTCGCAGTGGCGCTGCTGTGCCTGACAGCGGCGGCTGCAACCATCTCGACCAAAGGCCTGAAGAAAAAGCCGGTCAAGGTCACCGAGAATACCAAGACGCAGAAACAGATTGCCAGCCGCACCAGCAGCCGTACCACGGCCAAACGTGCGTCGAAAAAGAAGACGCGGCGAGTGAGCCAGTTCCAGTGGGTCAACGGCCACCGCCTGAAGCGGAACCGCTACTACGAGCGGTTTACCGCGTCGTCGTTCGTTAACTCAGACGTGACGGCGGGCGATGTGGCCGAGGGCGAAGATCCAGCAGTCCGCGCGGCGGCCATTGATGCGCTGGGCAATATGAACGGTACGGTGGTCGCGATCGATCCGATGAGCGGCCGCATCCTGACGATGGTGAACCAGAAGATGGCGCTGGCGGAAGGCGCCGAGCCGTGCTCGACCATCAAGCTGTCGGTCGCACTGGCCGCCTTGAGCGAGAACATCGTCACCAAGGACACGAAGGTCTCGCTGAGCAAGCGGGTATCGTTGAACCTGACCGAGGCGCTGGCGCACTCCAACAACCAGTACTTCGAAGCGCTCGGCCGGCGCATGGGATTCGAGAAGGTCAGCTACTACGCGCACCAGTTCGGACTGGGCGAGATGGCCGGATGGAACATCCCGGGAGAGCACCTGGGCGTGTATCCGTCGGAAGAGCTGGACCCCAAGCTGGGCGGCGTGGGCCGCATGTGCTCGTTTGGCGAAAGCATCTCGATGACGCCGCTGCAACTGGGCGCGATGGTTTCCGCCATCGCCAACGGCGGAACGCTGTACTACCTGCAGCACGTGACCTCGGCAGCCGAACTTTCCAGCTTTGAACCCAAGGTGAAGCGCTACCTCGACATCGCCAACGTGATCCCGGAGATGATGCCGGGCATGACCGCCGCGGTGGAGTACGGCACGGCGCGCAGCGTCCGCTGGAACTTCAGCGAAGAACAGATCCTGGGCAAGACCGGCACCTGCTCCAACAACGGCACGCGCTATGGCTGGTTCGCGTCGTATGCGAACACCCAGTACGGCAAGATCGTGACCGTGGTCTTCCTCGAGGGCGGACGCCCGACTTTCGGACCCAAGGCAGCGGAGATTGCCGGGAAGATGTATCGCAAGCTCTACGACGGCTCGTACTTCGCCGGCAAGACATCGGTGCAGTCAGAGCGCTCGGGCACGGCGGTGGGAGTTTCGCAGTAAAGCCGGCGCAAGGCTTCAGGCGCAAGGCATAAGGCCTCCGGACACGGAGGTCTTTTTCTTGCTCGTGAGTTTTGATGAGGTGTCATCCAGAGCGCAGCGAAGGATCCACGCATTTCTTGACGCAACACATGGATCCTCCGTTGGACTGGCGTCCTCCTCAGGATGACATTTCTATGAATGCGGCGGAGTTTAGAGAGACTGCACCGGGATCGCCGTCACGTCCTCGATCAACCCGACTTCTTTCTGGACGAACGGCTCCGCGTATTTAACCCCGGCGAGCAAACCGTAAAACTTCGCCATGATTTCCACGCGGTCGCGGATTTCCGCCTGCTGCGGGAAAAGGCCGGTGCCTTCCTGCTGGTCCGTGTATTGGGACTTGTAGGCCATCAGGGAGGCGAAGCGCGCTTCGAACTGGTCGCTGATGTCCACGACGAACGTGGGGCGCACGTCGAAATAGAGGCTGGCGTAGATGATCTTGAACGGCCGGTGCGGCTCGCCTTCGATATCGAGCTTCTTCAGTCCAGCCATGAAACAGGCTTCGTAGCCGAGCGTGGA
>DASVHW010000294.1 GCA_036382395.1 Candidatus Binatia bacterium
ACGAGGTCCGTCAACTGCACCGGCGTGACCGTGGCGAAGCGCTGCATGCGGCGCATGATGCGGTTGGCTTCATTGACCAAGGCGCGACGCAGGCTCGGCTTGCGAGTACGGGCGCACCAGTCACGCACGGCCTGGAGGTTCCGGCTCATCTCTTCCATCTGCGGGACTTGCCGGCGCAGCCGCTTGTCGTGCTTGGCGCGAGCGATGGCCGCCTGCCAGCGGACGAGCTGACTGTCCATGACGTTCACCGCCAGGTCGAGGGAGGCCGAGTCGTCGCCCGGAAATAGCGGGCGGTGATTGGTCGTCGGAGTTTTCGCTGACGGTGCCGGCCGGCTTTCCGTGGTGCCGGGCAGCGCGCGAGGCCTTTCGAAGCCGAACTTGCGTACGATTCCGGCGACCACGCCGATAACACGCACACTCGCACCGTGGATGATCAACGGCAGCATCTCGGGATTGGCGGGTTGGAGCCGCACTTGCCCGTCGGCCTCGCGGTAATACTTCTTCACGGTGACGCAGCCATCGATCTCGGCCACCACCGTCTGACCGTTCTCTGCCGTCGGGCGCGGCTCCACAATCAGGTAATCGCCGTTGTGGATGCCTTCGTCGATCATCGAATGGCCACGCACGCGCAGCGCAAACACCCGTCTTCCACCCCACAAGGTCGTGGGCACGTTGAGCGTCTCTTCGAGCGCGCCGGCCTCGTATGGCGCGCCGGCCGCCACGACGCCGAGCAGTGGAATCTCAACCGTATCACAGCATTCGAAGTCGTTCGCTGCATCCACTAGCGCGGAACTCTGCGACAATTGCATCGCCCTCCTCCTTTGCTCTGCTTCCAACCGTAGGCGAAGAAAGAGCAAAAGTCAAACGGCGACCTACCGTGGTAGGGCCTATCGGGCACGATCTAGGCGTGTTGTCCGGCGTCCGATCGGCCGGAGTTCAGGACGGCTTTCGCGTCCGCGTCGCGAGGATGCCCAGCCCCAGCAACGTGCTGCCGTTCAGCGCCAAGAGCACCCCGGTCACCACGCCGACGGCCTGAAAGGCGCGCCGCACTTGTACGCCGCGGAACTCCAGTTCGTACATCGCATTGCCATTGTTGCGCGCGTACGCCAGTTCGGCGTGCCGGTAGGCATCGTCGCGGCCGATGACGACGACGAAGGCCACGGCGATGGCGACCCCGAGGACCGCCAGCGCAGCGCCGATGACTTTACAGGCCCGTGCCATCAGGTCTTCTCCACTGTTCGTTGCAGGCTGCGCGCGGCGCCGATGGCGGTGGCGAACTCGGCGTGCGGCGGAATGATGAAGTGCCGTTCGAACAGGAAACGGGTGGCGGTGATGCGCTCGACGAACGGCTTGACGCGGACCAGCTTGCCGGTGAGCACGATGTCCCGTAGCCCGCTGGCACGGGCCGCAGTGATGCTGAGCGCCACGATGACCTCGGCGATCATGTTGATCAGGGCGCGCGCCTTGTCTTCCGGCGTCACGTCGGAAGACAGCTTGCCAAAGTTGCTGGCAGTAGCATCGGCGGACAGGTTGCCGACCGGTCCGCCGGCCACATCGCCGACGGTGAGGTCGATGCGCGACAGATCGCCGCGCGCCGCCATAGTCTCCAGCGTCTCCAGCCGCGCGACGTTGAGGAGATGTTTCGACAAACCCAGCAGCGTGCCGCCGCCGACGCCAGTGCCGCTCACATGAACGATGTCGTCACCCTTCACGGCAACGATTGCCGTTCCCGTCCCCATGGAGACGACCAAGGCTTCGCGCTTCTGCGCCAAGGTCGAGCCGCCGACGCCGATGGCGGTGATCTCGGAGATCTTGTGCACCGGAATCCCCAGCAGACTGTCGCCGAGTCGGCGGGCGCCGCCGCCGGTTGCCGCGATGGCGGTCACGTCGCTCAAGCGATGCTGCAGATCGCTGACCAGCTTCCCCAAGGCGCCGGCGGCGGCCGCGACCGGATCATTCGCCTCCACCGTCACCACCCGCACGTTGCCGTCGAGCAGCACGGCGTCGGTGGTGGAACCCCCAATGTCGATGCCAACGATCATGGCTGAGGCTGAAAGAAGATGGCCGAACGTCGAAGGCGCATAACCGGTCGACTCGGATGTCTCACAGCTCAAGCCGGTACACGGCGACCTGTGCCTTGCGCTGGGCATCGTACCCCACCCATTTGGCGGCGGGCACGTCGCCGATGCCCACACGCCGAAAGCCTTGCCGCTCGAAGAATGCTTGCGCTCGCTCCTCCGTCGTGCAGGCGAAGACGTAGTCGAGTTCGGCGGCACGCGCATCGGCAAGCACGCGCGCGATCAGGCGTCCACCGACGCCCTCGCCCTTGAAGCGCGTGATGGCGTAGAGGCCGACGATCTCGCCGACGCGCTCTGCCGCGTAGGGTGCGGTGATCAAGGCGCAGATGCCCGCCAAGTGGTGCGCGCCAATGGTGGCGCCGTATGCGTTGACCAACATGGCGGCCACTTCGTCGGCCGTCCGCAACTTCAGCACGCCTTCGCGCTGCCCGCGTTCGATCAACCGCTCGACCTCTTCGAAATCATCGATACCGGTCCGCTCGATGCGGCAGTAGTCGGCGAGGGTGAACAACGTTCCCGAGCCCTCGTAGGTGAAGAGTTCGCGGGCGGTGCCGGCCAGCGAGCACAGATTCACCGAGCTGACGCCGCCAAGCAGCGCGGCGCGCACCGCGTCGAATGTAGAGCGCCGGGCGGCTAAGCCCGCCCACTCCGCCTGGCCGGCCCGCAGCAGGGCGGTCAGCATCGTTTCGTCCAAGAATGAGAGCTGATGGCTGTCCGCACCGACGACACCGCCTTCCGGCTCCACCAAGACCAGCTTGTGTACGCGCAACCGCACGGCGATCTCTTGCGCCAAGAAGGTCGCCGCGGCCTGGCTCACCCCGCCGATGACGCCCACGAAGAGCGGCCCTCGGCGCAACACTGACCAGATCGTTGTCAGCAACGCCGAGGTGGTGGCCGGCGAGGCGAAGGCGTCCGGCTGCAGCTGAAGGAACGCCGAGGCCCGCGACCGCCGGTCGGCAAAGAGCGGGATGGTGTCGTCGCTGAAAATGAGGGGGCCGAGACGCCGCTGCAGTCGCCGCAGGACCTGCTCCCCCCGGCCACTATCGGGCGTGGGGACCAGGATGAGCACACGGGTATTGTTGGTCAACAGCTCGCGCGCGATCCCCGCCACCCGCTCGTAATCCTCATCGCGCGACAGCTCTTCGAGTGCGAGAGAAAACACCAGCGTGTGTCCCCGAAACTCGTCGAGGTAGAACTGTTTTTCATCGAACGACTCGATGATCGGGAGTGCTTTTTCGGCCGGACTCTGCATCGGGGGCAACCCTAGCACGATCGTTCCGGAAGCAGAAGAAATCGCAACGAGACGAGGGCGATTCGTCTCCACCCTTGTAACTTTTCCGCCGATCGGGCAAACCTTCCCAAGGCGTTTAGAGGGCTGGCCATGCTGCGCTGCGTTTTGATTGGAGTCGTCTTCGGCATACTCGCCGAAACCTGTGCCCGATCACTGAGCCTGTGGATCTATCGCCGGGCTCACTACCCGCTCGTCAACGTGCTGGTCATCTTCGGCCTGGTGATGGGCGGGATCGCCGCCGTGGTACCGCAGATCGGTGTCTTGCCGGCACTTCTGCTCGGCTTAGCGGCCGGATTGCTGTACGAAGTCATCAATCTCGCTGTTCTCGATTGGTGGTACTTTCCAGGTGAACGCCTGGCGTTCATCCATGGCCATGCCGCCATTGTGGTGGTCCTTGCCCTGCTATGGGCGGTGGTGCCCGTGGCGATTGCCGCTGTGCATGCGGCGGTTTTCTGATATGGCGCGTCACCGGCAGGCTATCCTGATAGCCGTGTGCGCTATCCAGCTGGCTGCGGCGGGTGTGGCGCTCGGAGTCGAGGGCAAGTCGCGGCTCGATCAGCTCAACGAGCGCGAGAAGCAGTTGATCGAGAAGCTCGAATCCGTGCGACAACGTGAGCGCTACATCGAGACGCAGCTCGAGGACTTGAGGCGTCGCAAACAGCTGTTGCTGGACAAGCGGGAGGTAGTGACCCCGGGCGCGCTGGCCGCCACGCCGGCCTCGGATCCGTCCCCGGCGCCGTAACGTTGAGAATTTCGGCCGGGATCTGTGGTTGGCGATTGCACCCAGCGGCGGATCTTCGTATCAACAGCAATGCGAATGGCGCGTCGCCTTTTGGCTGGTCTTGGGATCCTCTTGCTGCTGATTGTAGGGTTCGTCGGCTACCGCGCCTACCGGTTTCTGTACACCGAGACGGTCAAGATCGACGACCGCTTCTATGTTGTCCTCGGCGGTGGTGGGAATACTGCCGTGCTGATCGGCGATGACGGTGTGCTCGTGGTCGATCCGAAGTTCTGGAGCCCGGGTCGAGGGCTGGCGAAGATCATCCGTTCGCTCACCGACAAGCCCGTCAAGGTCATCATCAATACGCACTACCATTCCGACCACACGCACGGGAACGCCAATTACGCCCCGGGCACCGATGTGATCGCTCAACGCCGCACCCGTGCGCATTTGTTGGCACGGGACGAAAAGTTCTGGGAGGTCGAGCCGGCCTGGAACCTGCTGCCGAATGATTTGGTGGACGAGGAGAGAGAGCTCCAGTTTGGCGATGAGTCGATCCGTATCACCCATCCCGGCCGCGGGCATACCGACGGCGACATCGTGGTGTATTTCGCCAAGCGACACATCCTGCACACCGGCGATTTCTTCCTCCATGACATGTACCCGTTCATCGACCTGCGCGCTGGCGGCTCGGCACGGCAGTGGGTGGCGAGCCTCGATCGGGTGCTAGCTCTCACCGCCGCGGAGCAATTCATCCCCGGGCACGGTCCGCTCTCGACCCGTGCCGACGTGGAGAGGTTTCACAGCTACCTGCGCAGTCTCGTATCCCAGGTCGAGGGACAGGTCGGACAGGGTAAATCCCTCGCTGCGACCCAGGCCGCGGTCGACTTGCGCCAGTACGATGATTTTCAGGGGATTCCATTCTTCACGTCACGCGCCCAGAATATCGGATGGGTGTACGAGGAGCTGAAAAATCCATGAGCCCCGGTTCAGCGGGATCCGGCGAGCGCCAATGAAAGCCATCATCTTCGACAAGCCGGGAACGGAGGAGGTCCTGACGATCAGAGAGGTTCCATCTCCGCTGCTGGGTCCGGAAGACATCCGCATTCGAGTTTGTGCGACCGCTGTCAACCGGGCTGACCTCCTGCAACGCCAGGGCTTGTACCCGCCGCCGCCCGGTGCATCTCCGGTTCTCGGTCTCGAATGCGCCGGTGAAGTGATCGAGGTCGGGGAAGCGGTGACCGGCTGGAGGATTGGCGGCCGCGCCATGGCGCTCCTGTCGGGCGGTGGGTACGCGCAACAAGTGGTGGTGCATCACGGCTCCGCCATGCACGTGCCGGCGGCATTGAGCTTCGAAGAAGCCGGGGCGCTGCCGGAGGTCTTCCTCACGGCATTTCTGAACCTGTTCCAGCTCGGCGAACTCAAGGCCGGCGGCACCGCTTTGGTGCACGGCGGCGGCAGCGGTGTGGGTACGGCGTCGATCATCCTGCTGCGCGAGGCGGGCGTAGGTTGCCTGGTCACCGCAGGGAGCGAGGACAAGTGCCGGCGTTGCCGCGACCTCGGCGCCGACCTCGCCATCAATTACCGTACTGGCGATTTTGCCCCGCCGGTGCGTGATGCCACCGGCGGCCGCGGCGTTGACGTGGTGCTGGATTCCATTGGGGGCCAGTACCTGGCCTCGAATCTGGAATGCCTGGCCACAGATGGGCGCTTGGTGATCATCGGCCTCATCGGTGGCGCCAAGGCCGAGATCAATCTGGCGGCCTTGCTTCTGCGCCGGTTGCGCGTGATCGGTTCGACGCTGCGCGCGCGTCCCGTCGCTGAGAAGGCCGAGATAGTGTCTGGTTTTCTGCGGCGCTTCGGCGAAGCGCTCCAGGCCGGACGCATCAAGCCCGTCATTGATCGTGTCCTGCCGCTGGAGCAGGCGGCAGAAGCCCATTGCGTGGTGCAGTCCAGCGTGCATTTCGGCAAAGTGGTGCTGCGAGTCTCGTCCTGAGGCGCGGCATCCGAGGCCGTGGAGTTGATCGGCATACGAGTCGAGAAGGAGTTGAGCCATGTCCATGCCGCTGGAAGGGATTCGCGTGGTCGACTGGACCATTTGGCAACAAGGCCCCGTGTGTTCTGCCATGCTCGGGGACCTGGGCGCGGAGGTGATCAAGATCGAAGAACGGGAACGCGGCGACCCCGGCCGCGGCATGGTCAGGATGAGCGGGGTCGACATGAAAGACCGCCCGAACTTCTATTTCGAGGCCAACAACCGCAACAAGAAGGGCCTCACGCTCGACCTGAAAAAGCCGGCGGGGCGCGACATCCTGTACCAGCTGGTGGCGAAGTCGGACGTCTTTGTGCAGAACTTCCGCCTCGGCGTGGCGGCGCGGCTCGGGCTCGATTACGCCACCCTGCGCCAGCATAACCCGTGGCTCATCTATGCCAGCGCCACAGGTTACGGCCCCGAAGGGCCGGAGAGCGGCGATCCCTCGTTCGATCAGCTCGGTCTGGCGCGGTCCGGCATTATGCTGGCGGCGGGCGAACCCGACATGCCGCCGCTGCAGATTGCCGGCGGCATCGCCGATCAGATGGGCGGCATCATGCTGGCCTACGGCGTGCTCGCCGCCCTTCTGGCGCGCGAGCGGTTCGGCGTCGGACAGGAGGTCGACGCCTCGCATCTCGGCAGCATGCTGATGCTGCAAGGTCTGAGCGTCGCCGCCCGCCTGATGATGGGCTTCGCCATCCCGCGCGTGCCGCGCAAGTACGCCTCCAACCCCCTGTGGAATCACTACCGCTGCGGCGACGGCGCATGGATCTGCCTGGGCATGCTGCAGCCGGACCGCTACTGGGCCGATTTTTGCCGTGTCTTGGGACGGCCCGAGCTGGCCGATGATGAGCGCTTCACCGACTTGCGTGCGCGCGCGGCCAATGCCGGTGCGGCGATCGAGATTCTCGATGAGGTGTTCGCCGGCCGGCCGCGCGAGGAGTGGTTGCGCATGTTGCGCGCTGGGGGCGATTTCATCTTCACGGTGGTGAACAGTGTCGATGACCTCCCCAACGATCCGCAGGTGCGCGCCAATGATTACATCGTCGATTTCGAACACCCGCAGTTCGGGACGACCCAGGTCGTTGGCATTCCGGTGCGGCTGCGCGAGACCCCCGGATCGGTGCGTCTGCCGGCTCCGGAATTCGGACAACACACCGAGGAGATTCTTTCCGGCCTGCTCGGGTACGACTGGGAGCACATTGCCGCCCTCAAAGATCAGGAGGTGATTTGAACCGTTCCGCCTGGGAGGCCAGAAACTGGGTTGTCGTGGACAGCACGGACTGGTAAAATACTCCAAGTGATCGGTTAGCGTGCGAATCCTGCCACACAGATCTTGCTCGGTGCGTTTCCCGCTGACGGATTCAGGGAAAGGACATGGCACGGTGTGGGCCGTGCCGAAGGCGGCAAGGAAACGGTCGCAAGGCGACCCAATGAGGAGTTCGGGAGATGGGAAAGAGACTGTACATCGGTAATCTCGGGTTCGACGTGACCAGCAAAGAGCTGGAAGATCTGTTCGCGGAAGCGGGCACCTGCGAATCCGTCACCATCGTCACCGATCGCGCTACGGGACAGTCCCGTGGTTTCGGTTTCGTGGAAATGGCCTCGGACGCTGACGCGCAAAAGGCCATTCAGTCGTTCGACGGCAAAGATTTCAAAGGCCGCGCGCTCAAGGTCAACGAAGCACGCGAGCGCGAAGGCGGCGGCGGTGGTGGTGGCCGCGGCGGTGGTGGTCGCGGCGGCCGCTACTAGCAGTACTCAACACGTCCGACCGTGAGAGTCCGTGTGGCGGGAGTTCTGTGCCCGCAACGGGCAGAACTGCGCTGACAAACGAACGTTTTTCAGAGGGTGAGCCTCTGTGCGGCCCGAGCGGATCGGTGACCTCCACAACAGCGACGGGTCCTGAGCGAGGAGAGTGATGACTGAACCTGCAGTGCTGTACAGCAAGGAGGGCGGCCTCGCCATCGTGACCATGAACCGCCCGGCAGTGCGCAATGCCATCAACGCCGAGATGCTCTGCCGCCTTGCCGATGCCTGGCAAGACATCAACGACGATCCGGCTGTCCGTGTGGCCATCCTGACGGGCGCGGGTGACGAGGCGTTCTGCGCCGGGGCCGACCTCGACCGCTTGGTGCGCATGATGCAAGGATTGCGTCCCCCCGAGGACGAGTTCGACCACCGCATCAAGGACGATTACAGCATCATTTATAAAGGCCTGCTCCGCAACTTCGAAGTCTGCAAGCCGATCATCGCCGCGGTGAAGGGCTTTTGTGTGGCCGGTGGCACCGAGATCCTGCAAGCGACCGACATCCGCGTCGCTGCGGAAGATGCCCAGTTTGCGATCGCCGAAGTCAAATGGAGCTTGTTTCCCATGGGCGGCTCCACGGTGCGCCTGGCGCGGCAGATCCCGTTCTGCAACGCCATGGAGATCCTGCTTACCGGCGAGCGCTTCGCCGCAGCCGAAGCGCAGCGCCTCGGTTTGATCAACAAGGTCGTCCCGGCCTCGCAGGTCATGGCCGAGGCGCGCCGCTACGCCGACATCATCAACGGCAACGGGCCGCTGGCCGTGCAGGCGGTGAAGCGCTCGGTGCTGGCCAGCCTTGGTGTGCCGACCGAGCAGGCGCTCGAAAAGGAAATGGAACTCGGCATCCCGGTTCAGATGTCGGAGGACGCCAAAGAAGGCACGCGCGCCTTCAAGGAGAAGCGCCGGCCCGTGTTCAAGGGCCGCTAGCTCGTCGGCCTCGGGATTGGAACACAATCCCTGGGCCCTCAAGACCTCTCGCCCCCGGCCCGTAGGAGTCGACTGAGAAACCATGCCAAACGGACGCCGGCTGATCGAGCGTGTGATTGCGGCGCTGCGGCTGCAATTGCCCTTTTATCTAGACGTCAGCGCGGACGCCGCGGCTTCGGGGCAAGCGTTCGTGGTCGTTCTGTTGAGCGGCGTGTCGAACGGGATGGGCCTGGTGCCGCGGCTCGGGGGGGCCGGAATTTCCGCCGGAGTGGGGGCGGCGGTGCTGGGGTGGCTGCTGTGGACAGCGGTGGTGCTCGTCGTCGCCAGGCCGTTCGGACGTCGGCAGCCGGGTCGCTCGCTGCTGCGCGCGCTCGGGTTCGGCACGGCCCCCGGGCTGTTTCTGATCGTCGGCACCGTGCCGATCCTCGGCACGGTGGTGCGCATCGTCGTCGTGCCGTGGTTGGTCGCAGCCACGGCGCTCGCCGTGCAAGCCGTGTACGACATGTCGCGTTGGCGAGCAGTGCTCGTCTCCGTGCTGGCGTTCATCGTGTACCTGGTGTTGGGTGCTGTGTCGGCCTACCTGGCGACCGGGTAGCCTGAGTCGCTGCCTTGCGGTCCCGGTAAGTAACAGCACGGCGTCCTCAGGCGCCACCATGCGCCCGTTTCTGCCCGGTTGAAAGCGTCCCGCCTTTCCACCACACCGCTGCGGCGGCGCTGAGAACGCCACAGCCCACCAGCGTGAACATCACTCCGTATCCGGCCCATTCCGCAATGGCGCCGAGGATGGGATTGGCAACGGTGTTCCCGAGGTCGAACATGGCCGTGAGCCAACTCACGGCCCGGCCGCGGTGTGCCGGCGAGACTTGCTCGATGGCGAGCACATTGAAGATCGGGAAGGCGTATCCGTGGCCAGCGCCACACATGGCACCCACCAGCATGAGGGTGGGCACGCCCGAGACATGCGGCACCAACAGCACGCCCGTGGCGTAGAGGAAGAGCGCGGGGATGAGCACACGAATCAAGCCGAGTCTGTCCGGCAAGCGCCGCGTCACCACCCGGACGGCCACCGCGGCGAAGGCGTAGCTCATGAAAAAACCGCCGACTACCCCGCGGCCTCGTGCCTGCGCGAAAGGGGCCATGAAGGTGAAGACGCCGTTCACGGCTGCGCCGAACAGAAAGGTCGTACACAGGACAAAGAGCAAACCCCGACTGCGAACACTCGTAATCCTCGGTAGCCGGTCGGCGGGCGCTTTGGTGGCAGGTCGCGCCGTTTCGGGTAAGAGCTGACTGAGGCATAGCGAGAGAAAGGCGAAACTGGCGGCGACCAGGAAGTAGGCGTGAAGGCTTGCCCGGCTGATGAGGAATTCACCGAGGAACGGCCCCAGCCCGTTCGGCAGCATGCCCCAGATGCCGAACATGGCGATGCCTTCAGACCGCCGGCTCACTGGCGTGATGTCGCTGGCGTAGGTGAAATACGTGGCGAATAACGAGCCGCTGGCGAGACCGTAGACGAGGACGAAGAACGCCGAACGCATCCCGAGTGCGTCGATGGAGAGAAAGCCGCACCACGCGACGACATGCAAGAGTCCGGCGATGGTCAAAACGCGGTGGCGGCCCAAGGTATCGAGCCAGCGTCCCACCGGCAGGCGCGCTGCCACCGCCGCGGCGCCGGTCATCCCGGCGTATACCCCGATAATGAATTCGCTGCCCCCGAAGTGTCGGACGACAAGGGGGAACAGAATGTAGAGCGACATGGCCATGGCGCCGCAGAAGTGGACGCTGCATGCGAGCCAGAACCGCCGAGTGTAGAGCGCTTCACTGGTAGCGGGTGATTGCTGTTGCACCTCTGGAGTCATCACGTGCCGACGGATCGGGGAGTCGTCGCTGGGAGATCGAAGGCGAAATGAGACTTTCTTGAAGCGGCCCCGCCTAGATTGCAACCGTACCGAGGGTCCGTCACTGGCCCGGCAGCGGGGCAAAATCGCGCAGCCCGGGTCCGATCAGTAACGCGCGCCCGGCAAGCGAGTCGTCGGCAACGAGCTGGACCACGCCATCGGCGACCTCCGCGGGCTCCAGCAGGGGGAGATCCTCGGGCGGTTTCTCCCTGGCGCTCTGGCGCGCCCGCTGCAGCATGGGGGTGTTGACGCCACCGGGACAGATGCAGTTGATGCGGACGTTCTCGGCGGCAAACGGCGCCATGGAATGGGTGAACAGTATCACCGCAGCCTTGGTGGCGGCGTAGATCGGATCCGGCGGCCAGCCGACCAGACCGGCCATGGACGAGGTGTGGATGATGCAGCCACCGCCCCGGCGGCGCAGCAAGGGCAAGGCCAGCTGCGTGCCGAGTAGCACCGCCCGCAGGTTGACGTCGAGGACGCGTTGCCACTGCTCCAACCCCGCGTTCGGGTAGCCGGGGTCACCAGTGGTGATGCCGGCGTTGTTGTGCAGGATGTCCAACCCGCCGAAATGGTGTTCGGCAAATTCCAGCATGGCGGTGATATCAGCTGGCCGCGCCACGTCCGTACGGATGGCGGCGGCGGTCCCACCCGCTTGCTCGATGCAAGCGACGGTTTCGCCTGCCCCGTTCTGGTCGACATCGGCGACGACGACACGCGCGCCCTCGGTGGCCAGACGCACCGCCGTGGCCCGTCCGATGCCGGACCCGCCTCCGGTGATGACTGCGACCTTGCCGTTGATATCCATCGGCTCTCCTTCGGAGCGCATCGTCTACCAGTTGCGCGACGGCGACGCCACCACTGGATGAGCAGCGCCCTGACTGGTTCTGGGCAAGATCAACTGCATCCGCTCGGTCCAGCTGGATTCCGCAAGAAGAGCTAGCGGCGCCGCGCTGCCCCATTTCGGCAAGGCGGTTGACTAAAGTCATGAAACGCCATGACCTCAGGGAGCTATGAGGGGTTGCGCCTTGACGGGCTTTACTGCCGGTGTACGCTTTGCCTCCCACGACTGCGGGCTTCGCAAGCCCAGCCAACCAGACCCTGACATTGCGCACCTCTCGGTGAACCATGAAACGAGGAAGGGGCAGAGCATGGTGAATAAAGGCGGAATACGGATTCAGTACTGCGCGCTGTGTGGGCTGATCTGCCTGCTGCTGTTCACCGGGCCGGCGTGGGCATCCTTCGCGGCCTACAGCCTGGGGGACCTGAACCTTCAGAACGGCTGGGACGGAGGCATTGTTAGCGGCAGTCCCGTTCCGTTCGCGAACAATGTCGCTGGCAGCGACGTTATCGTGAACACGATCGCGTTTAGCGGAACGCAGTCGTGGCAGTTCGGCGGAAGCTACAACAGCCCCGGCGCAGGCACGCCGTTCACCCCGGACGTCGCGACGGTCGGTGCCCCGAACGCCACCACCGCTGGCAGCCCGATCACACCCGCCGGCGACCAGTCGGTGATCTCGTTCGCCTTCAAGGCGATCGCGCCGGGCGACGGCTCCGGATTCAGCGTCTACGAGGGCAGCTCCGACCGCACCGCCCGTGTCCGGCTCTACGGCACACCGGCACCGCCGGTGTGCCGTATCTCACCCGCCGCTTCTGACTCGGTACCCAGTGCCCCACAACTGACCTGAGTGCGTTGCACGTTCACCCTGGTCGGTCGAGAACGGCCTTCTGATCAGCGGTCCGCACCTGCTCCCAGTTCCGTTTTGGGTCCACCTTGCACAGCAGTACACCCTCCGGGTGATCGAGCAGCTTCTGGAAGACCTCGTCGGCCGCATTCCCGCCGGTGCTGATCGTACCGGCCGCGAGCAGCTCCTGCTGCCGAGTCATCGCGAACAGCATGCACAGCCCTTTGATGATCGTGAGCACGGGCGCCGGATCGCCGGCCGCGATTGCCCCTTCCAATGCGGCGAAGGCCGGGTTCGATTGGTAGTCGAGCCCCATCGCCTTGGCAAGCTCGTAGAAGATGATGCACTCCTGCCTGGTCTCGGGCGGCGCCGGCAGCACCGGGGGCCGGAGGAAACCGACGGCGTAGACGAAGTCCAGATGGTTGGCCTGCCCACCACCGCCCAGCAGCGCGAAAGCTTCCGGACCGTGCTGCTCAACGATGTTGCCGAGCCGCGCCGCGATCTCCGAGACGGCTTGGGGCCACGATATCGGAGCGTGGCTGCCGTCGGGCATTCGCTTGAGTGGAGTCATCACGCGCTGCTTGTGGCCCACCAACTTCCCGACCGTAAGGCCTTTGCTGCAGGTGTAGCCCTTGGCTGAACGGATTGCGCTTGTCACCGCGGACCTTGGTGATGCGGTTGTCTTCGACCTGGACTTCCAGGCCGCAGTTGGTGGCGCAGACCACGCACGCCGTGCTCTGCCAGCTGCTGTTGCCCGTGTTTGCCATTTGGTCACCCTTCAGTGGTCGCCACGTCAGCAGCCGCTTGTTTCTTCGCGCCATTGACGATCGTCCTTACGAAAGTCGACCGTATCTGCTCGACAGCCAGGAGCCGTTTGGTGAGGGGAAGGGAAAGCAAAGCCCCGAGCGCGAGATTCATGCCCCGGCTGGTCACGCTATCCGGATCGTCGAACAGCATATGATGGATGGTGCCCCGTTCGACCGCGGCCCTGACCAGACGCTCGATGTTGTCTGCGGGCGTGAACACCCTCTTGGGGCGAGCCTTCATAGACAGCGCCTTGTTCTTGCACGACACGGCGCACACGCCGCAGCCCAGGCATAGTTCCTCATCGATGCGCGCCGTCGCCGTTCCAAAGCTCACCGGCTTGATGTCGATCGCCATGACCGGGCAGGCTTTGACGCAGCGGGCGCACGCCTTGCACTTCTCGTCATCGACGCTCGCCAGGAAATTGCTGGTGTGTACGGCAGTCTGAATTCCGTGGTGGTTGATCGCCTTGAGCATGCCACAGCAGCAGCCGCAGCAATGACAGATGTAGCTCACGTTGTTCTTCACATTGTCGGCGATGTGGACCATGTGGTTGTCTCGCGTCAGGGCAGCGATATCGAGCGCCTCCTCGGCCGAGATTTTTCTGGCGTATCCCCGCCGGATCGCCCAGTCGGCCGACTGGTTCAAGGTCGTGCACGTTTCCATCGGTTTCTTGCACGGATTGCCGTGGTGCATCGCCTTGTGACGGCAGTAGCACAGACCGACGGCGCGGAGCTTGGCGTTCTTCAAGATCTCCGATGCCTGCTCGTACGGCAAGATTTCAGAGCGCAGATCATCCGTCAGCGTCTTCTCGTGAGCGATCACTCTGCCGACCTGCGTGTCGCCCCGAAACGCGTTGTCAGCGAAGGTCCTGTCCTCGAACATGTAGGTGGAAAGCAGGTCAGCCAGCTTCTTGTTGGGCAGGTCCTTATGCAAGCGCATGAAGGTAAACTCAAAGAAGCCGATCACGGTCGGGGCAAGCATGTAGAAGGGCTTCCCGTTGGTATGAAAGTCGAGGACGAGGCCCTTCTCGGCCATGCGTTCGAGCTTCGCCTCCAATTTGTCCGCTGGCTGCCCCAGTCGCCGGCTGAGCTTCTCGAGCGGAGCCGGCGTCATGGGCATTCTCGCCCCGATCTCCGCCTCCTCCTCGGTGAAGCGCAGCCGCAGGATCTCGAAGAGTTCCTCGGCGGCCGGGGCGCCGATCGGGTTCTTATGCAGCCGTTTCTGCAGTGCCAGGTAAGGTTTTTGGACCGCGAGATGCCCCATTGCTCTTCCTCCTTTGCCTGAACCGGCCTTGTCAGTTCGCGGATCTACTTCCCTTGACGTTCTTCGTAACCGTCTTGAGGAGGGCGACGTCTTCCTTTTGGGTGGCGGCTGGTCATCGCGCCCCCGGCGTGACGGTCTCCTCGACCAAGCGCCTACGGACGCAGCGTTACCAGCCCGCGCTAGTGCCGCACGAGAGCCCGGAAGCGCTCGCGGCAATAGGGCAGGCATTCGGAGATGGCCTGCTCATAGGTCTTGATCGGCGTGTAGCCCAGGTCTCGCCTGGCGTCCTCGATGCTGCCGTAGTGGCTGATCGTGATCTTGTCGAGGGCATGGGGACCAAAGGGAGGCGGCGCGATGCCGAAGCGAAAGTGGAGGTGTTCCCATAGGCTGAGGATGGGGGCGATGAGTGCGCGCGGGATGCGGCGTGTCGGGAACGGAACGCCCAGCCCCTCGATGATGGGCCGGAAGAATGCAAACGTGTTTTGCGGCGCGTAGTCGGTGATGAAGTAGGCCTTGCCCGAAGCCGTACCATGAGGCCCGAGGTGCTCGGCAGCCAGGAGCTCCCCGTGGACCAGGTTGTCGATGTAGGAGTTGTCCTGCAGCGTGTGGGGGCTGCCGATGGCCACCGTGAGAGCCCCGCGTGCGGCTTGTTTCACGATGCTGTCGAAGATGACGTTTTCCTCTGGCCCGTAAATGCCATCCGGACGAATCGCACAGGTATACAGGCCGGCGTTTCCGTTCGCCGCGAGCACGAGTTTTTCCGCGGCGATCTTGGTCTCGGCATACACACTTTTCGGTTTGCGCGCGTAGGGGGTGCGATGGTCCATCTCCACATTCGGCTTCCCGTCGAAGCAAACATCCACCGAACTGGTATAAATGAAACGCGCCACGCCCTGCTCTCGACTGGCTGCAAGCAGATTCTCAGTTCCGCCGACGTTGATCTTCCAAGCCGCATCACGATATTCGCGCGTCGCGCTGCGGCCGCCGAGCAACGGGATCACCGCCGCCGTGTGGAACACCGTATCGATGCCCTCACAGGCCGCGAGCAGGCGCGGAAAATCCGTCACGTCACCCGTGACGCACTCGAGATGGTCATGTTGGAAGCGCAGTGGCGTGTGGCGCACGAGGGCACGTACGCGAACGCCGCGCTCGAGCAGCGCCTTGACGAGATTCCGTCCAAGAAGTCCCGCCGCCCCAGTTACAAGACAATGCTGCATCATCACCACCCGAAATGCGCGGCGCACCTTAACACAGGAGAGCCTGGAGGGGGACCTTCGCGGTATGATTTGCTCGGGCGACCATCGCGATGGAGGCGACTCCCGCCATCGCGGAAAGGTTCGCGCCCGCCTCGAGAGGCGGGCGCGAATTGTGTACGATTAGTAGCGGCCTCTGCCGCCGCCACCGCCACCGCGGTTGTTCTCGCGCTCTTTGGCTTCGTTCACCTTGAGTGCGCGACCTTTGAATTCCTGGCCGTCGAACTGTTGGATCGCCTTCTGGGCTTCGCCGTTCGAGCCCATCTCAACGAAGCCAAAGCCGCGCGACTGTCCGGTCTCGCGATCGTTGATGACCGCTACCGACTCGCAGGTCCCGGCTTGAGCGAACAGCTCCTCCAGATCCTTGTTGGTTACGTCGAATCCGAGATTGCCGACGTATAGTTTTCTTCCCATTGCCTGAACTCCTTATATCTGGGCCGCCGCCGCGACCGCGTTGCGGTTTGGCTCCTTAGGACACCGACACCTGTTGTCGTTGCCATTGCCGAATGTAAGGTGCGGGAGGCGTGCCATACGCCGCAATGCTAGGCGGGATTCTCGCGCCGGACAATCAGTCTGAGTGAACTCATGCATAGCAGTTGCTCCGCCGCGGCGCAACCGGGGGGAAGGCCCTGTTGCAAAGTCGTGAGGACGTGATAGGCGGACACCTAATGGGCGAGCGATTTCGGACCGGGTGGCGCGGGCGGGTAATCGCTGTTGCAGTAGTCGTGCTGCTCGTCTGCGTCGTCGGGCCCTTGGTGCTGCACTTCGGCCAGAAACGCCACAACCAGCTCTCACCGGACGTACAGGTCCAATTCCCGCCAACTCAGCCAATCGTCAGCGGCGAGGTGTTTGCCACGACTATCATCGCCGTCATGGAGCATGAACTCGACGGCACGACGGGTTGGCGGCCGAACGATTTCGTCCTGTGGGGTCCGCGCCTGTGGGCGGACAACAATGCGAATCGGCAACTCGGCATCCTCCAGACGGTGCGCGAAAGCGTGCGCGTGTTCAAGGATCACCTCACCAAAGTCTCGAGCAACGAGTACGATCCAAACCTGGTGGCCGCCGATACGGCTTTCCGCAATGACCCCGGGAAATTCTGGCTACCGTCCGCGGAGGGCAAGTTCCGCGAGGGCATTCGAGACCTGCGGGCCTACGTGGACGGACTCAAGTCCACCCCGCAGCGCTCGCGGCCCATCAATCAGCGCAACGTGGAGCTCATCCGCCTGTTTCAGGCCTGGAGCGACCTGCTGGGCGATGCGCACGCCAACTTGTACCGGCAACCGGAAAGCGTTTGGCGCACCGACGACGACTTTTACCACGCTCAAGGTTTTGCTCATGCGATGTTCCACCTCGTGCGGGCCGTTGGCCGCGAGTACCAGCACGAGTTCGACACCAAGCCGGTGATGCGGTCACTGTTCGACGAAGTCGCTGACGCCCTCGGTCGGGCGGCGCAGATGAAGCCACTGATCGTCCTCGACGGCAGCCCCGACGGGCTCTTCGCCAACCACCGCCGCAACCTGGATGCCTACATCAACGAGGCGCGCCAGAAGATGTACTCGATCCGCGAGGAGCTCGAGAAGTAGAGCGTAGCGCCCTCTGCCTCTTAGGGCACCGGGCCGGCCGGTCCCTGGCGAAGGCCTGTTTGTTCTGGCGGAATTAGATGGAATCGGAGAAGGAAGAATTGGCCCCTTCTCCGAGAGAGACAGCTGAGGCGCCTACACCGTCAGGCTCTCGCTCCGCTGTTTGGCGAGCCAGAAGAGGAGTTCTGCCACCTGCCCGAACCCCTGAAAGCGCTGGTCCTTCGTCTGCCCGACGTGGTAGCGATAGTAGATCTGCTGCAAGACCACGGCGATCTTGAAGATACCGAAGACGTAGTAGTATGGCACCTGCGACACGTCGACGCCGCGACGCTTGCCGTAGCGCGCGACCGCTTCGCGCCGGGTGAGAAAGCCGGGGACAGCGGATGGCATGCCGAACTCGCTGCTGCCGCCCAAGCCCTCACCTGCCTCCGTCCACGCCGAGAGCAGAGTGCCGAGATCAGCGAGCGGGTCGCCAAGCGTGCACATGTCCCAATCGAACACGGCGACGCAGTGGCCCGGATCGTTGGCGTCGAGCATCATGTTGTCGAGCCGCCAGTCGTTGTGCAGCAGCGTCGCCGGTGGTGATGGGGGCTGGCAGTCCCGCAACCACTGCACCAATTCCGTGACGACGGGAACGTCGTTGGTTTTCGCCCGCTCGTAGCGCGCGTACCAGCCGTCGATCTGGCGGCGCAAGAAGCCCTCGGGCTTGCCGAAATCGGCCAGACCGACGGCGCGGGGATCGACGTCATGCAAGTCGGCGAGCGTATCGATCAGCACCTCGCTGATCTTCCGGTTGATGACCGGATCGCTGCCGCCGCCCCACTGAGGCGGGATCGCGCGGCGCACGACGATGCCGCGGCGGCGTTCCATGACGAAGAACGGCGCACCGATGAGCGCTGGGTCCTCGCAGAACACATAGGCCCGTGGGGCCGGCGGATACCCTTTGTACAGCACCGACAGGACACGGAACTCGCGCCCCATGTCGTGCGACGTTGGCGCTACCGGGCCGAGCGGGGGCCGCCGCAGCACGTACTCCGTGCCGCCGTAGCGCAACAGGTAGGTCAGGTTGGCGTGGCCACCGGCAAACTGCACCACCTCGAGGGGGTGCGCCGAGTCCGGCAGTTTCCCTTTCAGATACTCGGCGAGCCGGGCGTGGTCGAAGTCCTCACCCTCACGGATGTGAATCACTTCAGGTGGATCGCTCGTCTTCATGTGGTCGTGCTCTGCCATAATTCACCCGCGTGTGCCAGTAAGCCGGGGCGCCGGTTTGGCGGTGCCTGAGTCCGGATCGATCAACTCACCGGCGCACTGGTTCACTGGCTGACCGGCTCACTTCTGCCTTTCATTCGGATTATCGCGCTTATCGTGCCGCCCGCTTGCCCTCGTACTGCGCCAGGATACGGCGCGCCACCACCATCTTGTGCACTTCGTCGGGGCCGTCGTAGATACGGGCGAGACGGGCCTGGCGGTAGAACATCGAGAGCGGATGATCTTCGGTCACGCCGGCGGCGCCGTAGACTTGGACAGCCTTGTCCACCACGCTGTGCAGCACTTTTGCGCCGAAAAACTTGATCAGCGAAATCTCCTCACGCGCGCTGCTGGCACCGGTGGTGTCGATCTTCCACGCGGCGTGTAAGGTCAAGAACCGTGCGGCCTGGATGTCGGCGCGGGCCTCGGCAATCCAATCTTGGATGTTGGCCTTACGCGACAGCGTGCTGCCGAACATCTCGCGCTGGGTGGCATACTGGCACATCAGCTCGAAGGCGCGCTGCGCTACCCCGAGCCAGCGCATGCAGTGATGGATGCGCCCGGGGCCGAGTCGCTCCTGGGCGATGACGAAGCCTGTGCCTTCGCCGCCCAGGCGGTTGGTAACCGGCACGCGACAGTCCTCGTACCAGATCTCGGCGTGGTGATTGTCGTAGTCGCCCATCACCGGCACGCCGCGCGCGATCTTGAACCCCGGCGTGTCGGTGGGGACGATGATTTGGCTGAACCGGAGGTACGGGTTCTCCTGCTCCGGGTTGGTCATCGCCATGACGATCGCAAACGAGGCGCCGTGCGCGCCACTGGTAAACCATTTGTGTCCGTTGATGACATAGTCGTCGCCGTCACGCTTGGCCGTGGTCCGCAGCAACCGCGGATCCGACCCGGCCACCTCCGGCTCGGTCATGGAGAAGCAGCTGCGCACGTCACCGTTCACCAGCGGTTTGAGCCAGCGTTCCTTCTGTTCCTCGTTTCCGAAGCGCCACAGGATCTCGGCGTTGCCGGAGTCAGGCGCCTGCGAACCGAAGCAGAGCGGGGCGACTGGGCTACGGCCGAGGATCTCGTTGACGAAGACGTAGTGCATGAACGGCAAGCCGGCGCCCCCCGCTTCTTTCGGCAAATGAAAGGCCCAGTACCCGGCCTGCTTCGCCTTGGCCTGTATCGCCTTGATGGCGGGCGGGTAGGCGGGGCCGCCCACTTCCATCTTCCACCCCTCGTGCGTGCGCTCGAGCGGGTAGATGTGCTTGTCCATGAAGGCGCGGATGCTGTCACACAGTTGCTCAACCTCCGCCGGGATGCTGAAGTCGATCATTGGTCTCTCCTCGTGGGCGGACCGCGGGTCAGCCGAGGCGCTGCCCCGATCCGGGCAACGGTTCAATATCATTGCGACAGGGTTTGTTCAAAAACAGGTGAGGCGGGGGTCGATTGCAACGACGTGGTCTCGAAGCTAGACGTGATCATATACGGAGGGCGACATCATGGCTGGACTGGCTGAACGGACCTGCGTACCGTGCAGAGGTGGGGTTCCGCCGCTGACCCCCGAACAGGTGGCGCCGCTACTGGCGCAGCTCGAAGGTTGGAAAGTGGTGGAAAACCATTATCTCGAGAAGAGCTACGACCTGGAGGATTTTGCCCAGGCGCTTGATCTGGTGAACCGCATCGGGGCCGTTGCGGAGGAGCAAGGGCACCACCCGGACCTCTTCCTCACCTGGGGGCGAGTGGATGTCTCAATCTGGACCCACAAGATCGACGGGCTCACGGAGAGCGACTTCATCCTCGCCGCCAAATGCGATCAGGCCTGCGCCGGCATGAAGCGGTAAAGTCGTGATCCGCCGTCTGCCGTGGGCGCCTAAGGGGTGAGCCGGTCCAGGCGCACCAAGGGATCCCGCTACTGGCACGCTCCGAAGATGTTGCAGTTTTGGCTGCAACAGTCGCCATTCAAGGTGCAGCCTCCCCCCGTACTTATGCAAGTGGGCGTCTGCGTGCCGACCGGGGTGGGCGTCGCGCGCAAGCTGCCGCCGATCACTAAGTCGGGGCCACCACATCCTGCCAGCGGAAACGCGAGCATCCACAGTGCCAGGACCATCACCAATCCGGTGCGCACCATCATGGATTCCGTCTAGCGCGTTTCAGACCCGAACGGAAGGCGAGCGGAGGCTCTCGGTTTTGCACAGCGCCGGGCAAGCCGCTCGGTCTATTCGATGGGGCCGGACGTCAGGCTGCGCCTGCGCGCCGTTGCGCCTGATAGTGCGTGGCGCACAAGCCCTTGGCCACGCGCTCGCGGTCGCACCCCTTCACGGTGCAGCGGCGCTCTTTTGGCACCACCGGCTTGGGCGGCGCCGTCCAGCCCTTCAGTTCCGCTTCGGCGGTCTCGAGACCCTCGTTGAGGATCGCGATCACCACTTCGGTTTTCGTGGCGCCGAGGTTTGCGGCGACACGATCGATCCGGGAGAGGACGCGAGAGGGAACCTTCACGTTCATGAGCTTGGACTCTTCCCGCCCTGTCTTCCCACGCGAAACGAGATCGTTCAGCCGAAGATTCGGGTTGCGCATATCATTACCTCCCTTTCATTGGACATAAAGTGTGGCATCGTGGCAAATAGCGGCTGCGCGATGACCGAAACCTAACGTCCGCCGTTTCGTGACCGGGGGATCGGCAGGTAGACAGTTTCCGTGGTCACGATAGAAGTTTTTATACAGGATCGCGGCGCAGATGCAATACCGTCCCCCTTTGTGGACGCAACGGGTACCGTTAGCCGGCTAGCGCAGTGGGCGTAAGAACTGTCGTAGCTGGCCGAAGGTCAGCGCGAACCAGATGATGACCGGTGCCCCGACAAACGCGATCAGGCCTAAAAATGTTCCCAGAACATCAGTAAACGGATTCTTGTAGAATACGAGAATTGGGAACAGCGCAACGATCAGTGTGTCGATCGCAAAGCAAAGTGCCGCACCTATGACAACCAGCGCTGCCCGGCGGCGCATGCCGAGCCCTGGCGTCGCCACCAACAGCGCCAACGCCGGCACAAGGCCAACGGCCAAGGCGTCGAACTGTATGGATGCCCGCACCTGCTTGTCACCATGGACCCACGTGGGGGAATTCTGACCGCGCGGATCGGTCTCCAGCACCCAACCGTGCAGTGTCGGCCCCAGGACGCTGGCGGCGGCCAACAAGCCGTGTGTGTACCAGCGTGAGCCGTCGGTCCAGCGCCACACCACCAAGAGGAGCGCAAAGGCTAGGAGGAAGGCGCACAGGAAGCGCGCCTTCTTCATTCGAATCGCTCCGCCCAAGAGATGGCCCCGACCAGCACGATGACGGTGAAGATCCCTTGCCACACGTACTCGTGCAAATAGAAAAACGCCTGCGGATAGATCTCGACCACGCGCGCCAAGGTCGCCAGACGGATGACGTTCACCGCAAAGATGAGGGGGATCCCGATCACCAGGCCGCTCAGCCGGCCCGTCCACGACGCGGGGTAGGCCAACACGAAGCTGGTGAACAACATATACACAAATATAGCGGTGCACTCGTGGTTCACGTTCATGACCATGGTCGCGATCACGATATCGTCACCCCGGGACACGGCGTGGCCACCGGCCCAATGCTGCAAGACGGTGCTCAGGCTGGCGATGGCTCGCTGCACCGGACCGAGGTGCTCGTGCACACTGAAGAACCAAAACCCAATGCTGCAGAGGAAGAGATACGCGAAGAATCGCAGCGAAAAGGCGACGCCGGGTGGCAAGCGCTGGCGCATGTTTTGCCTTGTCTCGTGCGGTCCGGGGTTCGTCATGCGTCGGCAGAAAGTTGCTCCGGCGTCTCGCCGTACAACTCCTGCATGAACAGATTCTCCACCATGGCCGCAATGGTGTTGTCGTGAGTGGAGCCAAACTGCTTACGCCAGTGCCGCAAGGGCACCCGAGCTTTCGCCATGGTGCGGTGGCCGCCCGCCCGCCCGGTGGTGCTGAAGAGCTTACGCACGACATCCCCCGCGCTGCGTACGTACCCCGGGTTGCGCACCGAGATCACCAGTTCATTGTGCCATTTGCCCGACACCGCTACCCATTCCGTGTTCTCGAACTGCAGGCAGAAGTCCGCCAGCAGCGGGATGACGTCCTCGCGCTCGACGCGGCCGACATGTAGCGTGAGCAAGCCCAGCTGCTTGCGCACCCGCGGCAACACGCGCACCAAGAAGCGGGCGAACGACAACGGCAGCTCGGGCCGCTCGATGCGGCGCAAGACGTTGTAATTCGTCAACGGATAGAGCGCCATGAAGGCACGCAGGTCGGCCGGGCCGGTCTCGCGATTGAGCATCAGAGTGTCGCTCTTGATGCCGTACAACAGCGCCGTCGCCAGCCGCTGGCTGACGTCGGCTTCGCAGGCCTCCAGATATTCGGTCAGGATGGTGGAGGTGGCGCCGTACTGCGGTCGTAAGTCGCTGTACTCGGCGTCGATCGCGCCCCCGCGCGGGTGATGGTCGATGACGACGTGGGCGTGAGGGAGGCGATCGCTGAAGTACCCCGGCTGCACATCCAGCAGCGCCACACAGGGAAAGGCGCGCAGCGTCTCTGTGTCCGCCGTCTCGATCGTCACATCGAGCAGCCGGAGCATCGCCAGGTTTTCGGCGCGGGTGGTCGCCCCGAAGGAAAACAGCGGCGTGGTGGCGCGATTGCGCCCCAGAACGGTGCGCAGGGCGATGGCGCTGGCGATGCCGTCGGGGTCAGGGTCGTCCTGCAAGAGCAGGGCCACGCGCTCCGCCGGACCGGTCACCTCCCGGAGCAGCTCAAGGCGGGCCTTGTTGCTCTCTCGGTCGACCTCGTAGGCTGCGGCGTTGACTAATTGCATACGCGAGTTCCCGAGCGACACCCGACAGACTGCTGTCGACGTCGATTCAGGCCGGGCTCACCAGGGTCTTCCACTAGTAACACGTGTCCGGTTAGCCAACAATTGCGGCGGAGGCCGCCGTGTGGGCGCCGCTAGTGCGGCCGTCGAAAACGTGCGGCGTACGCCTGCGGCACAGCCCTGATCTGGGTTGCGTCCAGTCCACCGTACAGCTCGAACGGCAGCATGAACTGTTTCAAGAACGGGTCCATGACGTGGATCTGGGAGCGGTATTCGGACATAGTCTGGCGCTTCACTGCCAGCTCCGTCGGCGTCAGTTGCAGGTGCATCCAGTGCGCCCCGGAGAGCACGCGACCGGCGGCGGATGAGCCGCCGACGCCTGCTCCGGCAATTTCTTTTACCCAAGCCGCGGACGCGGGGTAGTCCGGGTAATGCACGAGAAACGTCAAAAGCTGGACGTGCAGAAAGGGTTCTGCGCCCGCCTGCTGTAGTTTGCGCAGGACGTCGAGCACGAATACGCCCGTCGTACAGTGGTCGGGATGGCGATCCCGCGGATCGGGCACCAACACCCAATCCGGCGAGAATTCGCGCAGGATTCTGGTGATCTCGCCTTCAAGGTCACTGCCCGCATATTCGACCTGCTGGCTGAGGCTTTCCTTGTACACGGGGTGGTCGAACCGGGTGTACGGTGAGGTGTAGGGCTTGCGTGGCGACCAGTGCCCGGCCCACAAGTCGTCGATGCCGTCGTCCGGGAAACCGAGAAAAATGCCGTCGCTGGAGCGCAATCCGAGCGCATGTAAGGCGTGTAAGGCCTCATGGTGGCGGCGTTCGCCGTATTCGATGAAGTCGGTAGTGGAGGTGCGCTTGCTCCGCATCTCGCTGCGCACGCCATCGACATAGCCATCACCGTTGGTGACAAAGACTACCCGCACTTGCCCTTTTTGTGCGAGCACGCGCTGGATGAGCCCGCCCGCCGCCAACGTTTCGTCGTCGGGATGTGGTGCGAACACCATCAAGCGCACAGGCCCGCTGACCTGCATTTCCTTATTCGCCCACAGCAGCTGCGAGGTGACGGTATTCGGAACGTGAATCTGCCGGGGCTGAGGAATCGGCGGAGCCTCGAGGCGCGGCCAGACGACTGCAGGAGTCGGCCAGAGGGTGGGCGTTCCTCCCGGCTCCGACGCCTTGGCACGGGGCACGCCCCCTAACGAGGCCAGCAAGAGTGCGGCGATCAGTGCCACCCGCAGGCGTGTTACCCGCTGCTTCATGTGTGTCCCCACGGCAACCGGGATTACGACAATTTCGGCGGATTGCCCACCGCCGCCGCCGTCTCGGCCAGCCTTCGGTTGAGCTCCAGGCTGTGCAGTTGCGCCCTAATACGCGTGAACAGTTCACGCTTGTTGACCGGTTTCGTGAGGTACTCGCTGACCCCGAGGGCCATGCCCCGCGCGCGTGTTTCCATGTCGTCCTTCGCCGTCAACAAGATCACCGGGATCTGCCGCAGGCGCTCATCCTCCCGCAATCGCTCGCACACCTGCAACCCGTCCATTCCGGGCATCATCACATCGAGCAGTATCACGTCTATCGGTTGGCTGCTCACCGTCTGCAGAGCGGCTGGCCCGCTGGCAGCGCTCGCACACTCGTACCCCTCGCGCTCGAGCATGCGGGTGAGAATCTCGACCGCGTGTGGATCATCATCGACAATGAGGATCCGGCTCTTCGCATTTGCCATCACTCACGCTCCCCAATCGCTCCAATTAAATCAGGTAGCTTTGGGACGATCCAGAGCCGCTCGTCTTGCGGCGCAGCTTGGCCACCAGCGTCGTACGCTTGAGCCCCAGGAGGCGGGCAGCCGCCTGTTTGTTTCCTTTGGTCCGCCGGAGTGCCTCATCGATGAGTCGATACTCGAATTCCTCGACTGCCTGGTTCAGGTCGATGCCCTCCTCGGTCAAGGTGGGGCGAGGGATCTTCTTGTCGGAAATGAACGACCGGATGTTGGGCGGCAGGCTCTCCACTCGAATGGCGCCGTCCTCGCTCAGGATCACCATCCGTTCGACGAGGTTTTCCAACTCGCGTACGTTCCCGGGCCAGTCGTACTCCCAGAGGTGCACCATGGCGTCGTCCGATATCTTGCATGGCTGACCGGCGCGTTGCTGGTTATGTTTCTCGAGAAAATGCTGCACCAGTAATGGGATGTCCGACCGCCGCTCCCGCAGCGGCGGGACAATGATGGGAATCACCTGCAGCCGATAGAAGAGATCCTCGCGAAATCGCCCCTTTTCCACCTCGACCGCCAAATCACGGTTGCTGGCGGCGATGACGCGGACATCAACTTTTATCGTGCGGTCAGCACCTACCGGGCGGATCTCGCGCTCTTGCAGGACACGCAATAACTTCACCTGCAGGGCGGTGCTCATTTCACCAATTTCGTCGAGAAAGATCGTGCCGCCATTGGCCAACTGGAACAGGCCCATGCGCGCGCCAACCGCCCCGGTGAAGGCCCCACGCTCGTGGCCAAACATCTCGGACTCCAGGAGTTCGGAAGGAATGGCGCCGCAGTTCACCGCAATGAACGGATTGCCGGCGCGCTTGCTGTTGCTGTGGATAAACCTGGCTATCAGTTCTTTGCCGGTCCCGCTCTCGCCCATCAGCAACACGGTGGAATCAGTGGCGGCCACCCGCTGGCTGATGCTCAGGATCTTCTCCATCACGGGATGGGAACCCTTCACTAAAGTCGTATCTACTGAACTCATAGGGTCAAATCGCGTCAAAAAAGTAACATTCTTCCCCTAAGAACGCAAGTTGAAGGGCCGAGAGCCAGTTTGCTTCCACACCGAGACAGTTGTTATGGCGTAAAGACTGGAGGATCCATTATATGCGCGCTGATGGCCGTAAGACCGGAGAACTCCGTTCAGTCAAGATCACCCCGGGCTTTATCCGCCATGCCCTGGGGTCAATATTGATAGAAGTTGGCGAAACCCGCGTCATCTGCACGGCCACGGTGGAAGAACAGGTCCCGTCTTTTCTCCGTGAGACCAAGCGCGGGTGGGTCACCGCCGAGTATGGGATGCTCCCGGCATCCGGCGACACGCGCATCCCGCGTGAATCGGTGCGTGGACGTATCGGTGGCCGCACCCACGAGATTCAGCGCTTGATCGGCCGGAGCCTGCGTGCGGCAACCGATCTCGATCTGCTTGGTTCGCGAACCATCTGGCTCGATTGCGATGTCATCCAAGCTGACGGGGGAACGCGAACGGCGTCGGTCACCGGCGCATACGTGGCCTTGGCCTTGGCGCTGCGGCGGCTCCGGGAGGCCGGGCAGATTAGCGGTGACCCACTTACCGGCTCCGTTGCCGCCGTGAGCGCCGGCGTGGTCGACGGCAAATGCCTGCTGGATTTGTCCTACGCGGAAGACTCTCACGCCGAAGTGGACATGAACTTCGTGATGACCGGGAAGGGGCGGTTCGTCGAGGTGCAGGGCACCGCCGAGTCCAAGCCCTTTACGAAGAGCCAGCTCGATCGCCTGTCGGAAATGGCGTGGGCCGGTGTCCAGCAGCTGACCGCGCTCCAGCAACAAGCACTGGCCGGGGGGTGATCGCGAGAGTTCCCGTGTCCCTTCCGACCCTATTGATCGCCACCACCAATGCCGGCAAGGTCCGTGAGTTCGCACAGCTGCTCGGAGACCTGCCGCTGCGGCTGCGGTCGTTGACGGATTTACCGCTGGCCCCGGCGGTGCCCGAGGACGGGCTCACCTATGCGGCGAATGCCGTCGCCAAGGCGGTGACGATCTCCCGCTGGAGCGGCTGTGCCACCCTGGCGGACGACTCCGGTCTCGAGGTTGATGCCCTCCGGGGAGCGCCGGGCATGCATTCGGCGCGCCATGCGGGTGCGGCACAGGACAACCGGGCCAATATCCATAAACTGCTGGAAGAGCTGAGAGATGTCCCGCCGGTTGAACGGACGGCACGCTTCCGCTGCGTCATCGTCGTGGCGACTCCAGACGGCGCCACGCTGACCGCCGAGGGTTCGTGCGCAGGCCGCATCATCGAGGTCTCCCGCGGCAGCGGCGGGTTCGGCTACGACCCGGTGTTTCTGTATGCGCCTCTTGAACGGACATTTGCCGAGATACCGGCGGCAGTGAAGAATCGCATCAGCCATCGAGCCGGGGCGTGCGCCGGGCTGCGCCGCGACCTGATCCACTTCTTGTCAGCCCATGCGGCGGCGTGCGCCGGCTGCCGGCTCGATTGATTTGAGAACCACGCTTTGTTACCTAGCCACCACCTCGTGCTGCGAGGTGTCTGGTCCGGGTGCTGTTTGCGTCGAGTGGCCGAGACGCGTAGACCTGACGAGACGGAGTTCAGCGGGGCGTAGCGCAGCCTGGTAGCGCACCTGCCTTGGGTGCAGGGGGTCGGAGGTTCAAATCCTCTCGCCCCGATTTTCGAATACGGAGCGAGCGCCAGTAGCTCAGGTGGATAGAGCAACGGCCTTCTAAGCCGTAGGTCGACGGTTCGAATCCGTTCTGGCGCGTGTACTTAGCGCGGGCCGGCATAGTCGGTGCCACTCCTGGTGCCACTCCGGCCCCCGTCATTTGCCCTCTTTCTCCGCTTTGCGCTCCGCTCGGCGTAACCGTCGAGATGCTTGACGGCATCGTGCAGGTGGCTCGGTGCCAGGTGCGCGTAGCGCATCGTCATCTCAATCCGTTTGTGTCCCATCAGTTCCTTGATCGTCCGAATATCTACACTTTCCATCGCAAGCCGACTGGCGAATGTGTGCCGCAGGTCATGCCAGGTGAAGTCCTCGATTTCGGCTCGTTTAAGCGCGGGCACAAAGACGCGTCGGCAAAAGTTGCGTGCGTTGCGATGATTGCGACCAGGCGTCGCACCACCCTTTCGTGAGCGGGTCGGCCACACCCATTGGCAACGCAACATCCGCGGCTGGTTACGGAGAATCGCGATTGCCGTGACGGTCAGCGGGACGGTGCGGGGCGCACCCCCCTTGCTGGTGGGCACGCGCAGGACGTCTGCCTGTATTTCAATCCACGGCCATTTCAAGCCGAAATGCTCTCCCTGCCGGAGCCCTGTCTGAATGGCGAACTCTACGAGGTCCCACTCGTCCGGTTTCAACTCGGCATGCAGACGTGACTCTTCCTCCTCGGTCAAGTAACGAAGGCGCTCGTTGGACGGTTTTTTCACAAGCCCCCTGACCGGATTGGTCTCCACTAGCCCGTCCCTAATCGCTAGGCTGAATACACGGCGCAAAAAGCTCAGTTCGTGTGTT
>DASVHW010000295.1 GCA_036382395.1 Candidatus Binatia bacterium
CCCCGGTCGACTGTGCTGGAGGATCGCCACAGAGTGGTCCGATCGCTATCAACGGTTCCACCGTCAGCTGCAGCCAGGTGGCGAGTGGTAGTTTGTCCGGTCTGGGGCTCGCGGGAACCTTCACGCAGCTCAGCTCGGCAAGCCTCGGCGATATCGTCGTGACCAATCTGCAGAAGATACAGTAGGACCATCGAGGGGCGGCACGAAATGGCGTGCTGCCCCTCATCTCTCTTCCAATTCTTCCAATGTGGAGAGCGGCGGCCATGCTGCCGCTCTCGTCTTACTTAGAGCAGGGGCCGGAAGTCGGTTGTTAGCGCAACGGCGCTGCGTGAACCGGAATTGCCCAGAGCAAGAACACTCAGAAGCAGTCGTTTCCGCTCAACCGCTCGCCCAACACGAGTCTTCTTCGCTGCTTCAGATTCCGTGCGAGGTCACGTTGCCGCGATCCAGGCTATCGCAGCAACTCGAGCCAATGCCGGACCTCGCCGGTGACTGCATCGACCTCGAAGACGGCTTGGGACACCGCCTGATCCGGGGAAACCGGCCACAGCCCTGGGAAGAGGAAGAAGCGCAGGTGAAATCTCGCCCCGTTCTTTTCCGCTGCTCCCAAGCAAACCGACCGGACCTGACATGGCGAGACGAGGATGGATGAGAAGACGGCCGGGTGCGTTTCCGCTACCTGCTGCGCTTCGCTCCAGATCTGGCGCTGCGCCGCGTCGTCACGGATGGTGGCCGGCGGCCAACCCTCCAGCCGAGCCCGGTGCAGATCCTCAAGTCGAAATCGATGCCCCGCGTTCCCGTCGAATCGTTTGGCCGCCACCGGTTCTGTGCTGCCGTCCGTACTTGCTGGCAGGCCGAGCGTTTCCCCGCTGACAGGACCTGTTGCCTCGGGCGCTGACCGCCATGGTTCACCGGTAGGGTCCCCGGGTGCCGTCGCCGTGGCCTCATGATATGTATCTGGTGGCGGAGCCTCGGTGGCCGGAGCATGCCGTCCGGCCTCTTCAGTTGGCTGCGCGGTGACTGCGGCCGTAGGTTCCCCCATTTCTGGCTGGGCCGCGGCAGTGGAGGGTATCGATTCGGTCAGGCTGAAGGCCGCGCTCAACCGCTGCGCCCTTCGCCGTCGGTAGTGCTCGATCATGGCCAGCAAGAACGGTGCGACATACAAGAGGAAGACGGCGGCGCCAACGGCGGCAATCTCAACGGAGGTGATCGTAGGCATATTCGGCATGGTCAACTCGTAGGACTCGTGCCTGCTAAGAGAGCGCAATCTCTTCGAAGAGTCCACACCGCCGTCACCCTTTGAAGCCGGACGGGAAGAAGTGTCCAGCGGGACTCAACGCACGCGCGGCCGTCCCAGGGTGCCGGTGATCACGATCGGTGCATCCGGTTTCGATCCCGGCGGGCGCGGAATCAGGCCGACCAGCGTCTTCACCGCGTCTGGTGTCGCCAGGCTTTGCTGGATCGTGGCGCGCAGGTTGAGAATGCTTTCCTGCGGCGGATCACGCAAGACGATCTGGCCGGATGCCTGCACGTCGACGTCGCCCGTGGCTTGAAACTCCTGCACCTCCAAGCGCCCGGCGCGGACGGCGAACTTCGCTTTGGTCTGCCGCAGATGCAGATCCGGCACCGGGAAGCCGCCCACCTTTGCACCGCTGAGAGCGGCGGCCTCGAGCGCGAATTCGCCCGTGCTTTGACCCGCCTCCAGGTTTGCGCCCCGGCCTTCGAAATCCAGGTGTCCGGAGAGACGGCCGGTCAGCTGGCCTTCGTCGAGCAAGGACGTGAGCGTGCGGTAGCGGCCGAGGTTGAGGTCCTTCCACTGCAGGTTGCCGGCCACCGCGCCCTCGCTCATTTTGACTTCACCCTGCGCCATGCCGCCGTACAGATCGGCGCTCAGCAGCAGGTCGTACGGGTTGCCGTGTAGCAAGGCGCTCAAGGCGGGCCGCACCCACAAGCGGGAGCACTCGAGGTACGGCGGTTGGCCGTCGGCAGACGCGGACCCGATGCGCATGCCGCTCAACTCATACCCGTCGAGCCAGGCGAGCCTGACGGTGTTGAATTCCACCGAGACCGGGCCGCGGTTCACGCTGCTCAGGATTCGGCGCACCAGCGATTCGTGCGGAAAGGTCAGGAGCAAGGACGCGACGAACACAACGGCCGTGTATCCGACGTACAGTATGGTGCGGCGCCCGCCCAGGGCTGCGAGCCACTCGAGTGACAGCCGTGGACGCGGCAACCGGATCCGGGGGAGGCGCATTACTGGTTCACCGCCTTGAGGAGCGACACCGTCGCGGTGACGTCGAAGTTGCGGATGTCGTTATACCGCTTCTTGACCTGCAGGCGGCTGAAGCGCAGCGGGTGATCCCCTTTCTCGATGCGATACAACAAATCGACCAACTGCGGCAGGCTGATCTGCGTGAGGTGAATTTCCACCAACTGCTCCTGATAATCCGTGCCTGGGAGGTTCTTGTCCGTGGGGTTCATGGAAGTGACGTGTTCACGGCCCACGGCCTGTCCAACCGCGTTGTTGAGATAGGGGAAGAGCGAGAAGCTCGGGTCGCCCTGAGCGAGCGCCGACTGGTTGGCTTCGATGCGGCGCATCAGGTCGAGATAGGTGTCGCGCTCCTTCTGGATCTCGATGAGGTCCTTTTCCTTGGCCGCGATGCGGCGCCCGATCTGTTCCCGGCTCACCTGCAACGGGTCCCACACGAAGCTGTAGAGGGAGATCAGGACGACGCTCAGCGCCGCGGCACCGACGAGCAAACGCTCTCGGGGCGCTAGGCGGGTGTAGTAGTTCAGCAGCTGTCGCGGATCGTATTTCATTGGTTCCCCACCGCACCGCCGCTGCCGCTCGCCTCCTTGTTGAGTGCGAGTACGAGTCGGAAGTCCACTTTCCCGTCCGGGGCAGATTTCATCTCTTTCACTTGCACGTCACCGAAGAAGTGGGTGTTGAGCAGCTGCTGCTTTATGGCGTCCACCGCCTCGAAGGAGTCGGCCTTGGCCTTGATGCGTACGGCCTCGGGATCCATTATGTACTCGTCGGTGTCGATCTTCGTCGTTTCCGGGATGGCGGCGGTGATGGTCCGCATCACGTCGATGGCGGTGACGCCGCTGACGGGCGCAAGTCCCCCAAGGATCTGGAGGTGCTTCTGTGCCGCTTCAAACTCGGTCTTCAATTGTGACCGTTCGTCGACGATGCGATGCACGTCGGGGAGTGTCTGCGTAAAGACATTGCGGATTTGCGCTAGCACGACGCCCAAGCGGCCCGCCAGCTGCTGGTAGCTCATGTACTGGTTGGTGACCACCAAGGCGAGCGCGATGGCGGCGAGCACGCCGGTGCGCCAGAACGCGTGCCGCAGTTCGTCCTGACCGCGATGGTAGGCGAATTCGCCGCGTCGGAAATTGACGCCCATCGCGTCGTTGGGCGAGATTTCGCGCAAGGCCAGTCCGAGTGGAGCCGCAAAGCTTCCGACCTCGGCGCGCAACGCCGACGGGACGTTGCGTAATGGGGATTCGGTGAGACGGCGAACCGTCAACCCCATCTGGCGTGTGAGTTCTCCGGCGAGCAATTCGAATTGCGGGCCCTCTCCCGCCAGCAAGCAGGGCAGCCCGGCATCCACCGGCGCGGCGTTGAGCGCCAAGACCGTCCAGCGGATCTCCCTCACCAGCTCGTCCAGCGGCGCGGTGTCCACGGCTGCGTGGCCGTTGCCCGCGGCGGCAGCCTCGACGTCGGCGACGGGTGTGGCGGTTGCAGGGGTCAGGGTGCGCAGACCCACCAGTTGACGGTTGCGATACAAGGCCACGACCGTGCGCCAGGGGCTGCCATCAATGTAGACGAAGGTTTCAGGGGCGGCTGAGCCGAGAAGCGTCAGCACGTTGAGGGCTGCCAACGGAGCGAAATCGACGACCTTGGGATCGAGGCCAGCTCCCTTGAGAAGCGCGAGGTGCTGTTCCAAATCGCGGCGCAGCACCAATGCGGCCAGCACCAGGGTGCCGGCACTGTCCCGATGCAACACGTGGTAATCGACCACGATCTCGTCCAACCCGAACGGCACCTGGGTCTCGAGTTCGAACGGCACGGTTTGATCGAGCCGCTTGCGGTCGCGGAACGGCAGGAAGAACGTGCGCACCGCCACCAGCTCTCCGGGCAGCGACGACAGCACCGTGGTCGCTGCGACTTCGTGCCGCTGGAGGAAGCTGTGCAGCTGGTCGGAACGCCCCTCGGCGGCCAGCGCCTCACGATAGAAACCGACCACCCGATAGTCTCGGAAAGTCGTTTCGATCACGGCAGCCTTCAATTCGTGCGCATCAACTTCCAGCGCCAAGACACGTTGCGGCATACTGGTTCTTATCCACCCATTCCCGGTAATCCAGAGTTCGGCAGCCCGTCAGCACCGGGCAACTGGTCAGTCCTTTGCTGAAGCAGTGCCGCCCCCCCCTCCTTTTGCCAATCTAACTGGGTCAAAGTCCAGCACGGCGCGGTAGGCGGGTTTCTGGGGGGCACGCATAGCCGCTTGGCGCGACGGACCAGCATGGAGGCTGAGCGGCTGATTCCGCCTTTTCCTGTGATCGGATTGGGATTCACTGTCGCGCTGGCGCGGATGAGGAAGTACGAGCTCGTCGTGCCGAGCAGGGTTTGGAGGTTGAGCGGGGCTTGACCAGGCTGGCTCGCGCCGGCCAACAGCGCCGGCAAGTCGCGCTGTGCGATGCCGTGGTCTTGGCGTTGGGAAATGATGTTCTCCACCACGCCCGCGTCTGGAATGATCGCGCTGAGAACCTCTTGGGGGGCGGTATTGACGTTCACCCTTGTCATGAGCGCGTCGAGGGCTGTCAGCACTGCCCGCGAGCGCCGGACAAGGCTCGGGGTCAGTTCGGGGATCACGCTGGCGTCATCGAGCGAGGGGAAGTCCCAGAGGCTCGGGTTGTTCATGCCCGGAGTGGGCGTCGCTCCCTGGCTGGCCGGGGTGCGATTTGGGGTAGGTACGCTCCCTGGTTGCCCCGGGGTGCCAGAGCCCGCAAGAGTCTGGAATAGCTGATCCCAATACTGGCTGATCGCGTCGCCAATCTGGGGCGAAGCCCCGCGCCCTTCGAGCAAGTTTCCGAGCGCGGTCGTCCAGCGCTTGAAGGCAGGTTGGGACTGGCTTTGCGCGCTAGGATTCTGTGGTGTTTGCCCCATCCTCCAATCGTTGACGCTACGCGGGCGAGTCAGGTTGATGTTGAGCTTGCCGCTTTCATCGATGATTTGCACCCGGAGCAACATGTTCTCCGGCAGGATCAACTGGCTGTTCAGTTGGTCGGCATTGCCCCAGTCCTCGCTGTAGGCGTCCATCTGGTCGTCGTCATCGTGAAGCAGGGCGGCTTCTCCCAGATTGATGCCCGACCGGGCCAGCAAGGAGGCTTGCAGGGCATTCAGTGCGTTGCGGGTCATGTGCGCGTCGACTTGCACCGAGTACGTGAACTCGACGACGATAATGGTGAGCAGCGCCACCACCAGCAGCGTGATGACCAGGGCTATGCCACGCTCGTTTTTCATCGCCCCCTCGGCGTTGGCGGTGCCAGGTTGGCCAGCGGCAGATCGACGATGGTGCCGAAATCGTGGACGCCGCCCTGGTTGTCGGCCAGGAAGAGCGTTACCTCCACCGCTCCGGGCAAGCCGATTGGCGGCTGCCCCGGCGGCGGCTGTACGGTGGTATCCCAGGAATCAGCCCATTCTCCTGTTTGTGGATTGAGGTAGCGGAGGCGCAGGCCGGCGACTTGGTCGAGGATGTAGGCGGCAAGAGCGACGGGGGGTGGCGCCGTCGCGGCGTCCGGATTGTCGGTGCCGAGGTCCTCGGATGGCGCCGCCTCAGTCAGGAGTTGTTCCTGGCGCCGCAGGGCGAACAAGTTGGGTGTGTTCTGGACCGGATCGAGGGAGTACGAAACCAGCGCCCTGCCACCACGCGTTTCCGCGGCGCCATACAGACGGTGGACGACGACGTCGAATTGAACGGAATCGGTGGGGACGCGCTCGGTGCCGGGGACACCGATGAAACCGATGTAGCGCCCCGCGGACGGTGGCAACGCGCCCTCCAATTCGTCGGCGATCTTCAGCGCCGCCTCGCGCCCTGAGGCGTACAAGTCCGCCCGCTCTTCGGAATGGTTCTTGGCGAACAGCGCCCGCGACAGCACGCCGTAGACGGTGACCAGGATGATGCCGAGGATGGTGGTCGCAATCATGATTTCGAGAAGCGTGAAGCCGCGCCGTCTCATGTCACACCGCCGGATCCCGGACGAAGTAGACCAGCTCGCAGGCACTCGGAGTGGCTTCGTTCCAGATGACCCGGATCACCACCTCGCGCATTTCGTCGAGTCCCGTGGGCATCACGCGGCGCTCCCAGCGGTAACCGGGATAGCCCTCGAACGCGCCCTGGGCGTCGCCGAGGTCTTGCAGACCGTTGGTCGATACCTGGAATTGGATCTGGCTGATCAGCTCCCGCGCTAGCAGCGTGGCGCGGGTGAGGCTCTGGTCACGGCCGATCATTTGGATGTTGCGGGCGTGCAATCCCAGCAGGCC